>DATLGO010000102.1 GCA_035540375.1 Candidatus Thermoplasmatota archaeon | reverse complement strand
CCTCGACCGGCTCCGCGCCCGCGACCCCCGTCGCGCACGCGGAGCCGGTCGAGGACGCCCCGCCCCGCCGCCGCCTCATGGGCCACATCACCGACATCCCCGGTGTCGGGAAGATGAAGGCCAAGGCGATGGAGGAGGCCGGCTACACGGACCTCAACGCCCTCGACGAGGCGACGGAGTCGGAGCTCGCGGACATCGCGGGCATCGGCCCGAAGCTCGCGAAGACGATCAAGGAAGAGCTTGCCAAGATGAAGAGGTGAATCGATGGGAGCGAAGCTATCCGAACTGCGCGGGCTTTCGCCCGCGGACCGCGCAAAGCGGCTCGAGGAGACGCGCGCCGAGCTCATGCACGAGCGCGGCGTCGCGGCGATGGGCGGCGCGTCGCGGAACCCCGGCAAGATCCGGGCCCTCCGCACGACCATCGCGCGCCTCCTGACCATCGAACGCGAGACGCAGGGCCAGGGGCCCTGACGGAGGAACAACACGAACATGGCGCTGATGTGTGACGTCTGCGGACTTCCCAAGGAAATCTGCGTTTGTGAGGAGATCGCCCGGGAGCAGCAGGAGATCACGATCTACACGGTCGCCCGCCGGTACGGCAAGATGGTGACCATCGTGGACGGGATCGACTCCGGGGACATCGACATCACGAGCCTGTGCTCCGAGCTCAAGGCGGCGTGCGCCTGCGGCGGCACCGAGAAGGGCGGCAAGATCGAACTTCAAGGTGACCACAAGCAGCGCGTGAAGCAGGTGCTCGAGAGGATGGGCTTCAATGCGGAGCTCCGGTGAGGACCGGAACGTCGCGCGAAGCGAACTCATAGGTCTTCGGGTCGAGGTCGTGGGGACGAACCATCCCCCGCTTGCCGGCCTCGCGGGCCTCGTCGTGGACGAGACGCGCCACACCCTCATGGTGGCGGGCGACGACGGAAAGCTCCGTCGGATCCCGAAACCGGGTCAGCGCTTCCGGTTCGCGACGGCCGCGGGTCCGATCGACATCGAAGGCGAGACAATCGATCACAATCCCGAAGACCGGATCAAGAAAATCAGGTGAAAACATGGCAACAACGCGTGACATCGGCATCGACGTCGCGGCGCCCTCGCGCGCCTGCGACGACCCGCACTGCCCCTTCCACGGCGGGCTCGCCGTCCGCGGCCACATCATCGACGGCCAGGTCGTCTCCGCCAAGATGGAGCGCTCGGTGGTCGTCCGGCGCGAGTACCTCTTCCGCAACGAAAAGTACGAGAGGTTCGAGAAGCGCACGAGCCGCTACACGGCCCACCACCCGCCCTGCATCCCCCTCAAGGAGGGCGACCTCGTGAAGATCATGGAATGCCGCCCGATCAGCAAGACGAAGCAGTTCGTCGTGATCGAGGCCCGCAAGGGCGAGCTCGCCATCCGCGGCGAGGACGCTTCGATCGCGGCCGAGGAGGAATCCGCGTGAAGGCGATTCCGGCGACCCGCACCAAGGGTCTCCCCGTCGGCGCGCGCCTCGACGTCGTCGACAACACGGGCGCGAAGATCGTCTCCATCGTGGCCGTCCCCCGCGCGGGCAGCCACCACAACCGCTACCCCGCGGGCGGCGTTGGCGACTTCCTCGTCGTCTCCGTCAAGAAGGGGACGCCCGAAATGCGCCGCCAGGTCGTGAACGCGGTCATCGTGCGCCAGAAGCGCCCGTACCGCCGCCCGGACGGCACCATCGTCCAGTTCGAAGACAACGCCGCCGTCATCGTCACGCCCACGGGCGAGACGAAGGGCTCGGACATCAAGGGCCCCGTGGCCCGCGAGGCCGCCGAGCGGTGGCCCCGTATCGCCGCCACGGCGAGCCAGATCGTGTAAGGAAGTGAGAAAGTGGTCACCCGACAACCCCGAAAGCAGAGGAAGGCCCTCTACAACCTGCCTGCGCACCAGGCGCGCAAGCAGATCAGCGCCCACCTCGCGGAACCGCTGCTCCTCAAGTACAACCGCCGCACGACGACCCTCCGCAAGGGGGACACCGTCAAGGTGCTCCGCGGAGACTTCAAGGGCACGACCGGCAAGGTGCTCGAAGTCGACGTCTCCGCGATGCGCGTGACGGTCGACGGCGTCGTGACGAAGACCGCGAAATCGGTCTCGAAGCCGCGCCCGATCCACCCCTCGAACCTGCTCATCACGAAGCTCGACCTCACGGACGCCTTCCGTCGCAAGAAGCTCGGCGCCGCCGAGTCCGACGTGACGGAGGAAGACCGCGAGGCGGCCCGCAAGGCCAAGGCCGATGCCGCCGAGGCCAAGAAGAAGCGCGCCGAGGAAGCGAAGGAACCCAAGGCCGAGAAGGCCGCCGAAAACGAAGAGGAGGAGAAGTAATGTCGCTGCACCTCAAGCGCCTCGCAAGCCCCCGCGTGTGGTCCGGTACGGTCCCGCGCAAGGCCTACACGTGGGCGCCCAAGACGCGCCCCGGCCCCCACGCGGCCGACCGCTCGATCCCGATGGCCCTCATCCTCCGCGACTACCTCAAGGTCGCCGACACGCTGCGCGAAGCGAAGCGCGTCCTCGGCGCCCGCGAGGTCCTCGTGGACGGAAAGGTCGTCACGGACCACAAGCGCGGCGTCGGCTTCATGGACGTCATCTCGCTCCCCAAGACCGAGAAGCACTACCGCGTCATGCTCGACACGCGCGGTCGCCTCGTCCTCACGGAGATCCCCGCGGCCGCGGCCGCGTGGAAGCTCTGCCGGGTCGAGAACAAGACGACGGTCGCGGGCGGCAAGTTCCAGCTCAACCTCCACGACGGCCGCAACATCGTCGTGAAGGAGGCCGCGCACAAGACGGGCGACGTGCTCAAGGTCCACCTCCCGGACCAGAAGGTCATGGGCGCCCTTCCGCTCGCCGCGGGCCACACGGTCCTCATCACGGGCGGCAAGCACATCGGCCAGACGGCGACGGTCGGCGGCGTCGAGAAGACGCGAAACCCCCGCCCGAACGTCGTCTCGGTCAAGAGCGGCGACGTCGCGTACGCGACGATCAAGCCCTACGTGTTCGTGATCGGCAAGGACAAGGCGGAAGTCGCGCTCCCGGAGGTCGCTTAGGATGGCGGCCGCCAACCCCATGCTCGAGCCCCGCCTCGTCAAGGTCGTCGTGAACATCGGCGTCGGCGAAGCCGGTGACAAGCTCATCAAGGCCGAGAAGGTCATGGAGATGGTCACGGGCGCGAAGCCCGCGCGCACGATCAGCCGCACGACGAACCGCGACTGGAACCTGCGCGAGGGCATGCCGATCGGCGTGCGCGTCACGCTCCGCGGCGAGAGCGCGGAAGCCTTCCTCAAGAAGGCCTTCTACGTCCGCAACGGGCAGATCCCCGACTACTCGTTCGACGACGCCGGGAACCTGAATTTCGGCATCGCGGACTACACGGAGTTCGAGGGCCAGCGATACGACCCGGAGATCGGCATCTTCGGCATGAACGTGAGCGTCGTGCTCGAGCGCGCGGGATCGCGCGTCAAGGCGCGCCGCATCCAGCCCCGGCGCATCCCGGCCCACCACCGGGTCACGCCGCAGGAGGCGATCTCGTACATGAAGAGCAAGTTCGGGATCGAGGTGATCTGATGGTCGACCACACGATGTTCGGGCGCGGCGCCAACGAGTGCCACCGATGCGGCCGCAAGCGCGGCCTCGTCCGCAGCTACCGGCTGTTCCTCTGCCGGCAGTGCTTCCGCGAGACCGCCCGCGATCTCGGCTTCAAGAAGTATTCCTAAGGAGGTCCCATCATGCTCAACGA
The DNA here is from genome assembly GCA_035540375.1 of Candidatus Thermoplasmatota archaeon. Classification (NCBI taxonomy): domain Archaea; kingdom Methanobacteriati; phylum Thermoplasmatota; species Thermoplasmatota archaeon. Next base: position 94,826 of record DATLGO010000102.1, on the reverse strand, counting down.
TCCCCTCGCAGACGCCCTTTCGCTCATCAAGAACGCGGAGCGCGCCGGCAAGGCCGAGGTCTCGGTGGCCCCGGCCTCCAAGCTCATCGGTCACGTGCTCAAGGTCATGCAGGACCAGGGCTACATCGGCGCGTTCGAGTTCGTGGACGACAACCGGACCGGGTTCTTCCGCGTCACGCTCGTCGGCCACATCAACGACTGCGGCGTCATCAAGCCCCGCCACGCGATCAAGAAGACCGACTACGAGAAGTGGGAATCCCGCTATCTCCCGGCCCAGGACTTCGGCGCCCTCATCATCACCACCACGGGTGGCGTGATGAGCCACTACAGCGCGAAGGAGCAGGGCACGGGCGGGAAGCTTCTCGCCTACGTGTACTGAGGTGAACATCATGGCACTCGCTGAAGTCAGGGATGTCGTGAAGGTGCCCCAGGGCGTGACCGCCACCGTCAAGGACGGCGTCGTCACGATCAAGGGGAAGAACGGCGAGCTCAGCCGCGCCTTCCGCCACCCGCTCATCACCCTCGAGAAGGAGGGCAACGACGTGGTCATCCACGCCGAGGAGCCCCGCAAGCAGACCCGCGCGCTCGTCGGGACGTTCTCGTCCCACCTGCGCAACATGGTCGCGGGCGCGCAGAAGGATTTCGAATACAAGCTGAAGGTGGTCTACGCCCACTTCCCGATCAAGTCGAAGGTCTCCGGCGACGTCGTCGTCATCGAGAACTTCCTTGGCGAGAAGACGCCCCGCCGCGCCCGCATCATGAAGGGCGCGAAGGTCAAGGCCGGCGCCGACGAGGTCGTCGTCACCGGTCCCGACGTCGAGGCCGTGTCGCAGACCGCCGCGAACATCGAGCAGGCGTGCCGCATCCGCGGCTTCGACCCGCGCGTGTTCCAGGACGGCATCTACATCACCGCCAAGGGAGCGTGAGCTGAATGGCTGGCAAGGAAGAGTTCATCGAGAAGGTCTCGAAGCTTCCCGGCGTCGGTCCCAAGACCGCGGAGAAGCTTTACGACGCCGGCTACGACAGCGTCGAGAAGCTCCAGGCCGCGACCGCGGACGAGCTCGTCGAGAAGGGCATCGGGCGCAAGACCGCGGAGGCCATCGTGAAGGGTCTCGCGACGCCCGAGGGCGCGAAGGGCGAGATCGAGGTCGTCGAGGCCCCCCGCAAGGAGGAGGCCGCGGTCGAGAAGCCGAAGAAGGCCAAGCGTGAGGAGAAGGTCGAGGTCGTCGAGGCCGAGGCCGCCTACGCTCCGAAGATCAAGGCCCAGCTCTCCGAGGAGGTCGTGAAGACGCTCGCGATCCGCGCCATCCGCAAGGCGACGGAACCCGGCTTCAAGAAGTACCACTGGTTCCGCTACAAGAAGCTCGACGACGCCTGGAGGCGCCCCCGCGGCGGCCTCAACAAGCAGCGCCGCGGCTTCAACTACCGCCCGCCCCGTGTGAAGATCGGCTACGCCTCGCCGGTTCTGACGCGCGGCCTGCACCCGAGCGGCTTCGCCGAGGTCCTCGTCCACAACCCGGACGAGCTCGCGAAGATCGACCCGAAGACGCAGGCGGCCCGCATCGGCGGCACCGTCGGCGGCCGGAAGCGCAAGCTCATCGAGTCCGCGGCGGCCGAGAAGGGCATCCGCGTCCTCAACCCCCGGAGGACCTGAACATGACGGACCTGAGGAACCAGGTGCGCCTCGCGAGCGAGATCCTCGGCGTCGGCCAGACGCGCGTATGGATCGACCCGCTCCACGCCGACGACGTCGCGGAGGCCGTGACCCGCGCGGACGTGCGCAAGCTCGTCCACAAGGGCACGATCCGCGCGCTCCAGGCGCAGGGCGTCTCGCGCGCCCGCGCCAACAAGATCGCGATCCAGAAGGAGAGCGGCCGCCGCCGCGGGCCCGGCTCGCGCAAGGGCGCCTCCGGCGCGCGCGACCCCCGCAAGCGCCGCTGGATCCAGACCATCCGCCCGCAGCGCGAGGTCCTGAAGGGCCTCCGCGACGCGAAGGAGATCACGCCCGCGCAGTACCGCAAGTACTACCTCAAGGCGAAGGGCGGCAGCTTCCGCAGCCGCAACCACCTCCTCTCGCACCTGCGCACGGACGGCGTCCTCAAGGGCGAGGCGACGGCCCCGGCCGCGCCCGCGCCCGCGAAGGCCGCGAAGCCCGCGAAGGCCGCGAAGAAGGCGGCGAAGAAGCCGAAGAAGGAGGAATGATCCCATGGCCCACGGACCCCTTTACCGAGTCCCCTTCCGGCGCCGCCGCGAGGGCAAGACCGACTACCGCACGCGCCTCGCGCTCGTGAAGAGCGGCAAGACGCGCGCGGTCGTCCGCCAGTCGCTCAAGAACGTCACGATCCAGTTCGTGAACTTCGCGAACGGCGGCGACGTCGTCGTCGCCCAGGCGGAGGCGCGCGAGCTCGCGGAGCACGGCTGGAAGGGCGCCACGGCGAACCTTCCCGCCGCGTACCTCGCCGGCCTCCTTGCCGGCAAGCGCGCGAAGCAGGCCGGCATCGAGGACGCGGTCCTCGACATCGGCCGCGCCGTCCCCCAGAAGGGCGGCCGCCTCTTCGCGGCCCTCAAGGGCCTCGTCGAGAGCGGGATCAACGTGCCGCACGGCGCGGACGTCCTCCCCGAGGACGCGCGCGCCCGCGGCGAGCATCTCAACAAGCCGGAGGTCGCGGCAGCCTTCGCCACGACCTACGAGAAGATCGTCGGCAAGCCCCTGCCTCCCAAGAAGGAGGCGCCGAAGAAGAAGGGCGGCGACAAGAAGGGCGCCGCTCCCGCTCCCGCGGCGAAGGGCAACCCGGCAGCCGGCAAGGGCGCGAAGCCCGCCGGCGAGAAGAAGGCGAAGACCCCCGAGTAAGGAGGCAACAACATGGTAGGACACCGACGCGACGATGACCGCCGCGACCCGCGCGACTGGGTTCCGAAGACGGAGCTCGGCCGCCGCGTCAAGACCGGCGCCATCACGAGCATGAGCCAGGCCCTGCGCACGGGGCTTCCCCTGCGCGAGCCCGAGATCGTGGACATCCTCGTCCCCAATGTCGAGGACGACGTCATCGACGTCAACATGGTGCAGCGCATGACCGACTCCGGTCGCCGCGTCCGCTTCCGCGTCACCGCGGTCGTGGGCAACCGCGACGGCCTCGTCGGCATCGGCCAGGCCCGCGGCAAGGAAGTGGGCCCGACGATCCGCCGCGCCATCGACGTCGCCAAGCTCAACCTCATCGAGATCCGGCGCGGCTGCGGATCGTGGGAATGCGGCTGCCGCCGCCCCCACACCGTGCCCCTCGAGGTCAAGGGCAAGACGGGCGGCGCGGAGATCATCCTGAAGCCGTCGCCGCAGGGCGTCGGCCTCGCGACGGGCGACGTCCCGAAGCAGGTGCTCCGCCTCGCGGGCATCCAGGACTGCTGGAGCTTCGCCCGCGGCCAGACCAAGACGACGATCAACTTCGCCAAGGCCACCTACGACGCGCTCAAGAACACGTCGGTCGTCCGCGTGACGCCCCAGACGTCCGAGCGGCTGTCGATCAAGGAAGGCCCCGTGGTCGGGTGAGCTGAATGGTGTACGCCATCATCCGCGTCCGCGGGCTCGTCAACATCAACGGCGGCGTCCAGGACACGATGCGCATGCTCCGCCTCACCCGCGTGAACACGCTCGCGATCGTGCCCAAGGACCCGAGCCACGACGGCATGGTCAAGAAGATCAAGGACTTCGTCACGTACGGCGAGCTCGACCACGCGACCCTCGTCTCCCTGATGAAGGCGCGCGGCCGCGTCGCCGGCTACAAGCCGATCACGGACGAATTCGTGAAGAACGCGACCGGCGGCAAGCACGCCACGATCGACGCCTTCGCGAAGGCGGTCGTCGACGGCAAGGCGAAGTTCCAGGACCTCGGCGAGGACGCGAAGCTCTACTTCCGTCTCCACCCGCCGATCGGCGGCTACGAGGCCATCAAGCGCCACTTCACGGTGGGCGGCAGCCTCGGCTACCGCGGTAAGGAGATCAACACGCTGATCAAGCGCATGATGCCCGAGACCGTGTCGGCCGACAACGTCGCCCGCGGTCGCGGCGTCGGCAAGCGCGTCGAGAAGGAGGCCTGAGCATGGTCGGATTCAGCAAGAAGCGCCGAAGCTCGAAGCTCCGCGGCTCGCGCGAACACGGCCGCGGCCGCAAGAAGGGCCGTGGCGCGGGTCTGCGCGGCGGCAAGGGCAACGCCGGCGCGCACAAGCACAAGCGCGTCCAGTACTTCTCGAAGATGACGGACGGCGACTACTGGGGCAAGCACGGGTTCAAGCGGCCCGTGGAGGTCCAGGACGCCCTCGTCCCCATCAACGTGCAGGAACTGGACGAGGCCATCGCCACCTGGGCCGCGGCCGGCAAGGCCCAGAAGGTCGGCGGCGGCTACAGCGTCAACCTGACCGAGCTCGGCTTCGACAAGCTTCTCGGCAGCGGCAAGGTTCGCAACGCGATCAAGGTCACGATCGCGACCGCGAGCCCCCGCGCCACCGAGAAGATCGAGGAAGCCGGCGGACAGGTGGACGTGCAGCAGTAACAGCGAGTCCTCGGAAAAAATCCCGCCGCCGCTCCCTCTGGTTCAAGATGGAGCGGCGGGATTTTTTCCTGCGGGCAGGAGGGGGTTTTGCACCCCCTCCTGCACCTCCCCGCACCAGGGGGCTCCGCCCCCTGGACCCCCCGCCGAGACCCGCGTTTTTTTTCTCGAACTCTCTCCGCTTCAGGGCACCCCCTCCCGGGCCCTGGTTCGGTCGGCGCCCTTCGAGCGGTGCGGCCGCATCGCGCATCCTTACCTGGGCGCGAGACCGGGTGCGGTCCCGGGCCCGGACCCGGACCCGGTCCCGGACCCGGACCCGGTCCCGGCGCCCGGTCCCGTGACCCGACGCCCGGCGCCCGGCACCCGGCGCCCGGTCCCGGCTCCCGGTCCCGCCGCCCGGCGCCCGGCACCCGGTCCCGGTCCCGAACCCCGACGCCCGGCGCCCGGTCCCGAATCCCGGCTCCCGGCGCCCGGCACCCGGTCCCGGTCCCGGTCCCGGTCCCGAATCCCGGAACCCGGTCCCGGTCCCCGCGCCCGCAGCGCCGCGACTGCCGAAGCGTCTCCAACAACGTATTTGACGGGTCACCGTGATCGGCCGGCCATGCGCGCCTCCGGGCCCCTCAGCGTCGTCCTCGTCGTCCTCGCCCTCCTCGTGACCGGCTGCCTCGGCGGGGCGCCGCCGATCGCGGAGGACCCGGGCCCGTCGCCGATCGGAAAGGACGGGCTCACGTGGTGGGAGCGCGCCGTCCACAAGCCGGACGGGCACGACCACCGGGACGTGGAGCACCACCTGAACCGGACGACGCCGAACTTCGAGGTCATCGGCTACGAGCCGCTCATCACGGATTATCACGGTCGGACGCCGGGCGGCTACGCGTGCGGGTCCGGCAACGAGCGCGACGGGCGGCGCCTGAGCGTCGTGCACTCGTTCGTGAGCGACGTCGCGTTCGTCGTGAGCGACGTCACGGACCCGAAGGCCCCGAAGAAGGTGGGCGAGTTCATCCTGGAGAACACGCACGTCTACGACCTGTCGCTGACGCCGGACCAGAAGTTCGTGCTCCTCGCGACGAGCCCGTGGGACGGCGGGCCGGACGAGAAGGGCGGCGACATGCTGGGCCTCGGCGGCGCAGCTTCGACCCCCGCGGCCTGGCCGCGCATGGCGTGGCGCGATGCCTGCACGGGCCTCGAGACGCCGGTCGCGGGCCCCGAAAGCGTCGTGCCGTTCACGTCGGGCATCGTGCTCATCGACCTCAAGGATCCCGCGAAGCCGACGTACGCGGACTTCCGTCCCCTTCCGGTCTACGGCGGGCACTCGGTGCAGACGGCGGAGATCAAGGGGAAGACGCTCGTGCTCCTCGCGGTCCCGAACCCCTCGGCCGCGCCCGTCGGCGCGCCCGTTCCGAGCACGGGCCCCGTCATCCCCGCGAGCGCGTACTGGCTCTACGAGCTGGGCCCCGGCGCGACGGGCGGCACGACGCTCAACTACCTCTCGCAGTACCGCTACCAGGACGGGAACCTCCCGTACGCGGGCGGCATGCACGACGGCACGTTCCACACGCACCCCGTCACGAACGAGTCGCTCCTCTACCTCGCCTATGGCGGGCTCGGGATGGTCATCGTGAACATCGACGACCCGCGGAACCCGAAGTTCGTCTCGATCTGGAAGACGTGGTCGAGCGCGGGCGACGCCGCGCCGAAGGTGCCCTACATGCACGAGGCGCTCCCCATCGACGGCCTCTGGGACGGTCGCCACTACACGTTCCTCGGCGAGGAGTGCGTCGGCCGCCGCGACAAGACGCCGACCTGCCTCATCTTCACCCTCGACACGACGGACCCGAAGACGCCGAAGCTCGTCTCCGCCTGGACCCTTCCCGTGGACGTCGTCTGGGACGCGGGGCTGCAGTACAGCCTGCACTACATCGGCCTCGTGAACCGCACGCTCTTCGCGAGCCTCTACCACGGCGGCCTCTGGGCGATCGACGTCTCGACGCCGGAGGCCCTCGCGACGATGCCTTCGATCGGCGTATTCCTGCCGACCGAGGTCAGCCCGAAGCCGGGCTTCCAGAAGAATCCGAAGCAGGTCGTGTACCAGAACCGCTTCGGCGCGTACATGCTCGACGGCGCTCCCACGATCATGGACGTCGAGGTGCACCGCGACGGGTCGATGGTCATCTACGACGTCGTGAGCGGTCTCTACACGGTCCGCTTCGACGCCGCGATGCCGATGGTTTCGCCCGAGCCGTGGCCGCTTCCCGGATTCAAGGCGGAATGACGAAGGGTCGGCGCGCGCCGCGCACGGGGGTTCGGCGTCCCTCTCGTCGTCCGTGACGTCCCCCGGCGGGCCCCTCGCGCGCGCCTGCGATGACCGCGTCAGAGGTCCGGCAGCACGAGGTGCCGGACCTGCGACCCGGAGATGCCCCAATCGTATCCGTAGGCGACGTGGAGCTTGCCGTAGACGTCGTGGTCGATGCCGAAGTAATCGAGGAGGTCGCGGTCGGTGGACGTGCAGGTCGTGCCGGCCATGCAGATCTCGCCATTGTGCATGTTCGTCACGACGCGGGCGATCGTGATGGTGGGGGTCGCGGACCAGAAGTTCTTGATGCGCGCGACGTACACGTGCCAGTTGCCCTCATAGTTGCGGTGCTGCGGGTCGCCCGGGGTCGAGGAGCCGTAGTATGCGACGGCGACCTCGTCCTCGATCGCGCTCACGGTCGCGAACACGCTCGTCACCACTTCGGGGTGGTCGAGGACGAGCTGCTTCCGGGCGGGGTTCAGGAGGTTCGTCCAGTTCACGCCGCCGACGACCGGCGGGCCGAAGGAGGCGGGCGAGCCCGCGACGGCGCGCGAGGCCGCGACGTAGGCGCTCGTCCCGTCCGTCGAGACGGCGAGCTGATAGCCGGGGCGGATCGTCGAGTGGAACGGCGTGGTCTTCAGCCATTGGCCGAGGCACGTGCGGCCCCGGATGATCGTGCCGGTCTCCTCGGCCCAGTACACGTAGCCCGCGTTGTCGTAGGCGATCGCGCCCGCGATCGGGTTTCCGACCCCCAGCGGGTCGCGCTCGATCCACGTGGCCCCCCCGTCGACGGAGCGGGCGCAGGTCTCGGCGATGGGCCAGGCGTTCTGGAGGAGGATGACCTCGCCCTGACCGCGCGCCGCGAGCCACGGTCGGTCCGCGATGGGGGCGACGTCGAGCGCGGGGTTCGCGTTGAACCACGTCGTGCCGCCGTCGCGCGACGCGGAGAAGATGAGGTTGGGACCGCGCGTGGTCGCGACGTACAGGGTGCCCGCGTCGTCCTGCGCGATCGTCCAGCCGTCGCCGAACACGGAGGCATGGTCGAACGGGCGGAGGAACGTCCAAGAGGAGCCGTTGTTGGCGCTGCGGCGGATGCCGGAGGTGTCGCCGATCCAGAGGTACTTCCCGAACTTGTCGGCGACGATCGTGGGCTCGGCGCCGCCGGAGACGACGCCCGCGGGCCATTCGAGGGGGTCGGGGGCGCCGACCCGCGCGGGCGCAAGCGCGAGGCGCGCGCCTTCCACGACCGCGGGCGCGGCGTAGGCCGCGAGGGGCAGGACGAGGGCGAAGGCGAGGAGCGCGATCACGGGCCGGCTCGTGCGCATGGCCGTGAGGCGGCGTGACAGGGCATAAAAGGTGGCCCCGCCCGGCCGCGCGGTCGCGGGGTCGCCCCCTCCAGGCGAGGGCGGGTCGCGCCCTCCTCGACTTGGTGGGTCGCGCGCGGAGCTCTCCCCCGCTTCGTCGCGCGCAAACCCTTATAGAGGGTCCCCCGCTTGCGAAGCCCCGATAGGAGCGGTCCGGCCATGGGAGTCGTCGTCATCACGGGTGTCCCCGGCGTGGGGAAGAGCACCGTCATCGAGGCCGCCCGGAAGCACAAGGGCTACAAGGTCGTCGTGTACGGCACGGAGATGTTTAACGTCGCCGTCGCCCGCGGCCTCGTGAAGGACCGCGACGAGATGCGCCGGCTGGACCCGGCCGTGCAGCGGGACATCCAGGTGAAGGCCGCCGAGGCCATCGCCGCGATGGGCGACGTCATCGTGGACACGCACTGCACGATCAAGACCCCCCGCGGGTACCTCCCTGGCCTTCCGGCCTGGGTCGTCCAGCAGCTCAACCCCAAGCAGATCATCCTCGTCGAGGCGACGCCGGAGGAGATCGCGAAGCGGCGCACGAACGACGCGACCCGCAAGCGGGACGAGGATTCGGTCGCGGCGATCGCGGAGCACCAGCTCATCAACCGGATGGCCGCGATGGGCGTCGCGACCCTCACGGGCGCCACGGTCCACACCATCCACAACCACGAGGGCAAGGTCGACGAGACGCGCGACGCGGTCATCCGCTCCATCGCGTAGGTGCGCACATGGCCTCGAAAGCCCCCGTCGCGCCCCCCGCCCCGAAGTCGATGGGCTCCACCTTCCTCCTGCTCATCACGTTCGGCGCGGTCTTCCTCATCCTGTTCAACCCCGAGCTTTCGGCCCAGATCGGCCGGTACGTCGGGTTCGTCCTCGAGCCCATCATCGGGTTCGGGCGCGAAGCGCCGGTGCTCACCATCTTCGGCGCGTCCATCATCATGGTCGTCACGACGACCGTGATCCGCCACTTCTTCACCGACTGGGTGAAGATGGCGCGAACGCAGGAGATCATGCGCGCGTTCCAGAAGGAGTTCAGCGAGGCGCGCAAGTCGAACAACTCGTACCGCATGAAGAAGCTCACGGAGCAGCAGCCGGAGCTCATGCAGCACCAGATGGAGATGCAGGGACAGACGATGAAGCCCATGGCTTTCACCATGCTCGTCGTGATTCCCATCTTCGCGTGGCTCGGCCACTACCTGCTCACCTTCCCCACGGCGCCGGTCGATCAGCTCGCGCAGTGCGGCATCCCGATCCAGATGCCGTGGAACGACCAGTGGATGCTCCTTGGCCCGCGCGACTGCCCCGGCGACGTCGCGACGCACGGGTCGTGGTGGATCCTCCCGCACTGGGTCCTCCTCTACTCGCTCTTCTCGATCCCGTTCGGCACGCTCACGATGCGCGCGCTCAAGCTCTGGGAGTTCCGCCACGTGGACCTTGACCAGGACGGCGTCCCCGCCGGGAAGGGGGCGGCATGAGCGCCGCCGCGAGCGACAACCTTCCCCTCATCACCGTCGCGGGCGGCCCCGGCACGGGCACGACCACGCTCTGCAAGCTGCTCGCGAAGCGATTGGGCGTCCCGCACGTGTACGCGGGCCAGATCTTCCGGGACATGGCGCGCGAGCGCGGCATGGACGTGGTGCAGTTCAACCACTACAGCGAGAAGCATCCCGAGGTCGATCACGAGCTCGACTACCGCATGATCGAGGTCGCGCGGAAGGGCCACGTCGTGCTCGAGGGTCGCATGAGCGTCTGGCACGCGCGCCTTTCGGGCGCGCGGGCCGTGCGCGTGCTCCTCGTCGCCCCCGAGGAGGTCCGCGCCCGCCGCGTCGCGCAGCGCGAGAACAAGTCGGACGTCGAGGCGGTCCTCGCCGAGAACCGCGAGCGCGAGACGTCGGAGTCGCTGCGCTACCGCACGCTCTACGGGATGGATCCCGCGGACCCGGCGCACTACGACCTCGTCATCGACACCGCGGACCTCACGCCCGACGAGATCGCGGACCGGGTCGTCGCGGCCCTCCCGAAGGCGCGCTGACGGGGCTCCAAAGCCTTATCGCCGGCCGGGGGATTGACGCCGCGTGCAAGCCCCGCCCGCCGCGCCGACCGAGCGCCGCATGCTCGAGCGCGCGAAGGCCGAGACCGATCCCGCGCACGGGAAGGCCCCGCACGCGCGCTCGATCGAGGAGCACCTGCGCCTCGGCGCCGTGAACCTCGACAAGCCCGCCGGCCCCACGTCGCACCAGGTCGTCGCGTGGCTCAAGCTCGCCCTCGGGCTCGCGAAGGCGGGCCACGGCGGCACGCTCGACCCCAACGTCACGGGCGTGCTCCCCGTCGCGCTCTCGGACGCGACGCGCGTCATCCGCGTCCTGCTCGAAGCGCCGAAGGAGTACGTGTGCGTCATGGAGACCCACGAGCCTGTCGGCGCGGAGAGGCTGAAGAAGGGCCTCCTCGAATTCCGGGGGCCCATCTACCAGACGCCGCCCCTCAAGAGCGCCGTGAAGAAGCAGCTCCGCGTGCGCACCATCTACGACCTCAAGGTCATGGAGGCGGAGGACCGCCGCGCGCTCTACTGGGTCTCGTGCGAGGCGGGCACGTACATCCGGAAGCTCTGCCACGACGTCGGCCTCGTGCTCGGGACCACCGCGCACATGCGCGACCTGCGCCGCGTGAAGACGGGCGCCTTCCGCGAGCACACCTCCGTCACGCTCCACGACCTGCGCGACGCCTTCGAGTTCCACAAGGAGTCCGGCGACGAGACGTGGCTCCGCCGCCACGTGCGCCCCGTCGAGGACCTCGTCGCGCACCTCCCGCGCGTCGTCGCCCGCGATTCGGCCGTCGACGCGCTCTGCCACGGCGCGAGCCTCGCGGTTCCGGGCGTCGTCGCCGTCGAGGAGACGCTCAAGCGCAACGAGCTCGCGGCAGTCTTCACGCTCAAGGGCGAGCTCGTGAGCGTCGGGCCCGCGCAGCGCGACGCGGGCGACATCGTCAAGGGCGACTCCGGCATCGCGGTCAAGACGGACCGCGTCGTGATGGACCCCGGGACGTATCCGCGCGGCTGGTCGACGAAGAAGAGCGACTGATCATAGCGACCCGCGCGAGGGGTCCGCGACGACGGGTTCGCCCTCGAGCCGCGCCCCCAGTTTTTCGGCCGCGGCCTTCGCGCGCTCGCGCGCCGCGTCGCGGTTGCCGGCCGCGAAAACCTGCTCGCGGTGCGTTCCGTCGGGGAACGCGAAGCGCACGCGCCAGAGGGCCATGCGGGAGAGAACCGTCGCGGCCGCTTGAGCGTGACGCCGCGCGAACGAGAGCAGGGGAGGAGATTTGAACTCCTGTAAAACCAGATCTGCAGTCTGGCGCCTAGCCGCTCGGCCACCCCTGCGGGAGGGACCTGGGGGCGAGAATGGACCCTTGCTATTTGGGCCTTTTGGGCTGCCTTCTCAGCGCGCGGGGTCGGCCTTCGTCGCGGGGGTTCCGGCGAGGAGCGCGTCCACGAACGCGGCCCACGCGGGCGCGCGCGCGACGAGGGCGGGGGTCGCGCGGAAGCCGTCCTCCGTCGCCTCCACGTCCGCGGCGAGGGCCCGGGCGAGGCGCGCCGAGCGGGCCGGGTCTCGCCCGTCCCCGAGGAGGCGGCGCCCCTCGGCGGCAAGCCCGTCGAGGCGGCGCGCGCCGTCGGGTCCGTGCGCGAGCGTCTCCACCGCGAGGGCGAGAAGCACGCGGGCGGGGTCGGCGCCTTCGCGGGCCTCGCGCTCGAGGCGCGCGGTCGCAGGCGGGACCGGAGATGCGGCGGCCCAGAAGGCGTCGAAGGCGAGGCGCGCGAAGTCCGCGCCCGGGCCTTCGAGGTCGAGCACGGCCTTCCCGCCGAGGTCCACGAGCGCGCGGCCGGGAACGAGGAGCAGTCCGAGGTCGTCGCGCGCCTCCGCGGGGACGGCGCGGACCTCGACGCCCTCGGGCGCTTCCGCGGCGCGCCGCTGGAGCACGCGCGAGCCCGCGGGGAGCGCCGGGACGGGACCGTCCGCGTCGGGGACGAGCACCGCGACGGGGCCCCTCGCGCTTGCGAGCGCGTCGGAGGCGAGCTTCACGTAGTCGCCGTCCTGGGCGCCCTGCGGCCTCTCGCCCCGGGTCGCGAGGGTCTCGAGCGTGCGCGCGAGCGCGGTGTCGTCGGTCCACACCGCCACGTCCTCGCCCTGGTAGAACTTGGGGTCGTCGGGCACCGCGTGCACGAGGAGGGCGCTTGTCTCGTCGACGACGAGGACGGAAACGCCCGCGCTTGCGGGGGGCTCCTCCGACGAGAGGTCGGCGAGGCGGGCCACGTCGCCGAGGGACGCGCGCGCGGCGGACTCCGCGCCGGGCGCCGCGACCGCGAGCGCGACGCCGCGCGATTGCGCGCCCTTGAGCTCATGCGCGTGGTGGAGGAGTCGGGCGAGCGCGCCGGCCGAGCCCGCGAAACGGATGGATCGCTCCGCGGCGCCGATCATCTCGACGATGCGGGCCGTGACGTTGCGCCGCCCCTTCAGGACCGTGAAGCCGCCCCGCTCCGCGAGCGCGACGCCGCCTTGAGGGCGGAACTCCTGAACGAGCGAGCCCTCGTCGCGCGCGAGCGTGGAGAGCCTGTCGCGCAGGTTCGCCCGCAGCGACGAGAGGAATCCCTCGATCGGCTCCGCCCGGTAACGCTTCGGATGCTCCGGGAGGATCGCCGCGAGGCCTTTCTCGTGAAGGCCGTCGAGGGCCGCGTAGATCTTGCTCTTCGGGACGCGCGAAAGGGACGCGACGTCCTTCGCGGGGGCCTCCCCGAGGTCGAGGAGCGCGAGGTAGGCGCGGCCCTGGTACTCCGTGAGACCGAGGGTCGTGAGCATCGCCAGGCGCTCGGCGTTGATGGGCACCGGAGCCGCGGCCTCCCGCCGCGGGCTTGTCGCTGTTGGTACGGGCCTCGAAGCCTGCCTGCACGCTGCGGCCTTTCGCCCCCTCGCGGACCCGAGGAACGCTCATCCGCGACGCGCTTCGGAAACCTGACGAGGCCGACGATGGGGAAGAAGGACGTCCTGGCGCTCGACACGCGCCGCAACATCTTCGAGTTCATCCGCCGGCGCCCCGGGACGCACCTCAGGGGCATCGCCCGCATGGTCGACATGCCGTTCGGCCAGGTGCTCTACCACCTCGACTACCTCGAGCGGGCGGGCATGGTGGTCGTCCGGAAGGACGGCGGGTTCAAACGGTACTTCGTCACGAACGAGATCGGACGGCGCGAGAAGGACTACATCAGCGCCCTGAGACACGACGTTCCGCGACATGTCGCGGTCCTGCTCCTTCTTTCCCCCTCGCTCTCGCACGGACAGATGCTCGCCAACCTCAATGTGAGCGGGAGCACGCTTTCCTTCCACCTCAACAAGATGGTGGAAACCGGTATCCTGGCGCGCCTCGAGGAGGGGAACGAGAACTATTACTCGCTCACGGACGAGCAGACCGCGTCGCGCACCCTCGTGCTGTACCGCGAGAGCTTCGCGGACGTCGTCGTGGACCGATTCGTGGAATACTGGCTGACGGTCAACTACAGGCCGCCCGAGGAGCGCGCCCAGCGCCTCCACGAGGCGGCGGAAATCCTCCCCCGCCTCAAGGGGGACGTCACCCCCGCCTCGGTGGCGGCCGAGATCCTTCGTCCCGATCGTGAGATCGGTGTACCACAGCCCTCATCGGCGACGGGCCACGGGCCCCGCGCGTGATCCTTCCGACGCCGAGCGGACCTCTGCTGGCCGTCGCCGCGATCTTCGCCCTCTTCGCCATGCTCCTCGTCGCGATGGCCGTGACGGCGCGCAAGCCGCGCGCGAGCCGCGATCCAGCCTATCCGCGCATCGACCCCGCGCTGCTCAAGGCGAGCGAGGCCGAGCGGAAGGCGGCGCGAGACGCGGGCGCGCGGCGCGGGCGGTCGGACGCGCCCGCCTCCCTCGACGAGACGCTCGAGCTTCTCGAACGTCACACGTCGTCGCGCGCGAGCCACAGCCACGAGACGGGACGCATCGTGATCGGCCTCGACCGGATGCGCGTGCACGACCACGCGGATTGCGCCTTCGCCGAGGGCTACCTGGAAACGGCGCTCGGACGCCTCGCCCGAAGCTCCGCGCTCGTCGTGCGCGAACGCGCTTGCGCGGCGCTCGGCGACGGGACCTGCGTCTTCCACGTCGAACCTCCGTCAGAGGAAGGGGACGGACTGCGCGACGTCGAGTTTCAGGTCGTTCAGAACCGCGCCAGGCGCGACGATCGCGCCGTCTCCCAGGAAGCATCCCGTGAGCCGCGCGCCGCGGCCGATGCGCGCTCCGGCGCCGACGATGCTTCCGTCGAGGATCGCTCCTCGGTCCACACTCGCGTCCTCTAGCACGATCGACCGCCGGGCGATGACGGCGTTGCCGAGCGTCGCGCGCGCATGGATCGCGGAGCGGTCGAGGACGACGTCGTGCGGGACGTGGGCGGAAGGATCGACGATGGCGCCTCCCGCCCGTTCCGCGACGAGGCTGGTCGCTCGGACGAGGTCCGCGGGACGCCCGATGTCGATCCAACCTCCGGCCATCTCGCACGCATGGAGCGATTCGCCGCGCTCGAGCAGGAGGGGAAAGAGATCCCCCGCGAAATCGAAGCTCCGATCGCTGGGAACGAGATCGAGGACCTCCGGCTCGAGGACGTAGAACCCCGCGCTTGCGAGGTCGGTCAAGGCGTCGGCGCGCGATGGTTTCTCCACGAAGCCCGCGACGCGTCCGTCAGCCGCGACATCGACGATGCCGTGGGGCGTCGGGTCATCGACCCGCGCGAGGCCCATGGTCGCGAGCGCCCCCGACTTCCGATGATGGGCGATGAGCCCCGCGAGGTCGAGGTCGGCGAAGACGTCGCCGGAGGCGACGAGAAAGGCCTCGTTCCCGAGAAGGCCGCCGACGCGTTTGACGCCGCCGGCGGTTCCCCTGGGCCGGTCCTCGACCGAGTAGAAGAGCGTCTGCCCGCGTTCGTCCCCGCCGCCCAGGTGCTCGAGGAGATCCTGCGGCCTGTAGCTGGTCGTGAGGATGATGTCGCGGATGCCCGCGGCGCCAAGGGCGTCGAGGACGTACTCGACCACCGGACGGCCGCCGACCGGGACGAACGGCTTCGGTCGGGTCGCGGTGATGGGCCTCAGACGATTCCCTCCGCCGCCGGCCATGAGCACCGCTTTCATCCGTGATCGCCGAGGGTCCGGCGGGCGGCCGGGCCATGAGGGCTCTGGTACGGATCGCGGAAAACGTTCGCGCACCGTACCAGAAAGCCCACCCCGGCGCGAGCGCGGTCGCAACCCGAGGGCCATGCGACCGATCTGGGTCATCCTGGCGGCCCTCCTCCTGGGGCCTTTCGCCGGTTGCCTCGAGCGCGTCGAAGGTCCGAGCGATCTCTTCGCGAGCCCCGATCTCGGCGCCCCCGCCGTTGTCCGGGCGACGCCCTTCGGCCTCACCGTCGACGGCGAGCCGTTCCTCGTCAAGGGCGTCGTGTACGGTCTCGTTCCCGCGGGGCTCGATCCATTGCGTCGCGACCGGGGCTGGAGCTTCCTCTACCATCCGGAGCACTACCACCACGACCTCCGGCTCATCAAGGCCATGGGCGCGAACACGCTGCGTCTCGTGGCGACGCCGCCCGATTGCGAAGGCGTCAAGCGATTCCTGGACGCGGCCGCCGCGCACGACCTCAAGGTCATCCTCGGCATCGCGGGACCGCGCGGCCTCGACCCGGCGGACCCCGAAGTCCGCGCGCGGACGCGCCTCGAAGCGACGACGCTTGCGGATTGTCACCGCGACCATCCCGCGGTCCTCCTGTGGATGATCGGGAGCGGCGTGCCGCGGTGGCTGCCGGACCGTGCGGAGGTCGAGTCGTGGTACACGCTGCTCGACGAGGTTGCGGGGCTTCTCCACCACCGGGACCCGAACCACCCGGTGGCGACGGCGGAGACCGATCTCGCGCACCTCGACGCGTTCGTCTCGCATGCCACGCGCGTGGACGCCTACGCGATCGGCCACTATGCGCCCGAATCGACGAGCTGGAGCGGCCTGTTCGGGACGCTCGCGGCGAAGCTGCCGGGGCGCACCCTTCTCGTTTCGGACTTCGGCTTCGACGCTTGGGACTCGAAGGACAAGCGCGAGCGCGAGACGCTCCAGGCGGACCTTCTCGCGATGGCGTGGGACGAGATCGCGAAAGCCTCGGCCGGGGGACCCGTGTCCGGCGGCGTGGTCCATGAATGGACGGACGCGTGGTGGAAATCGGGGAGCGCGCTCGTCCAGGACGAGGGCCTCGACTGGCGCCCGCTCGAAGGCGCGTCGAAGCTTCCGGACGGCGGATACAGCGAGGACTGGTTCGGCATCGCCCGGCTCGACCGGGACGACGAGACGGCTCGGGCGCCCCGCGCCGCCTACGCGCGCCTGCGCGACCTCTGGACGGACCCCCGCGAGCGCTCGTCGCCGAGCCTCACGAACCTGCGGTCGGAGACGAACGGCCCGAGCGTGAAGATCCTCGCGGACGTCACGACCCACGGCGGGGTCCCCGTGACGGTGAGCCTCACGTACCGCGTGAAGTCCGCGGGCTGGGTCACGCGTCCGATGGAGCACGTGGGGGACGGGACGTACGCGGTCGAGCTCGGTCCCTATCCCGGTTTCGCGGTGGTCTTCTACAAGATCCGCGCGGAGGACGCTGCGGGCCGCGTACGCGAATCCGCGGAGGCGAGCGCGCGCTCCGTGCCCGATTGGGCGCTCGGCCCGATCCTCGGGATGGCCCTCGCGAGCCTCGCCGCGGCCGCGCTCGGGAGGCGTCGCAGGTGACGGACGCGGCCGCGATCCTCTCCGGGATCTGGGAATGGATCCAGTCGCACGTCGGCTTCGCGCCCTCGTACCGTGGCGCGCTCTTCCTCATGGCGGGCGGGCTCTTCATCATCGCTCTCCTCGTGGGCGGCATCCTCGTGCAGAGCGCCATCGTGGGGGAGGTGACCCCCGCGGCGACCGGCGGGCCGTCGGCGCGTCGTCGCCGCCGCGTGGAAACGTCGTTCATCCGGGCGCCGCGACCGCGGCCGCCTCCTCCCGCGGACCTCGACGAGAAGGTCGAGATCGAGCGCGGTCGCATCTCGGGCCGCCGCGTCATCGTCTCGAACCTCGACGACGTGCTCGACCGCATGATCGAAGCCGACCTCGGCGAGCCGCGGATCCTCGCGACCGGCCCCACCCACAAGCTCGTCCGGTTCTACGACCGCGGAGGCTGCGCCGCGAGCCGCGCCTTCGAGCGAGGCTTCCTCGAAGCCGCGCTCGAGACCGTGCTCCATCGGCCCGTCGAGGCCGCCGAGGTCAGCTGCGCGCGCAAGGGCGCGCCCGCCTGCGAGATCGAGGTGAGATATTGAGGCGTGCCGCGGGACCGGGACCGGTCGCGACCGTCCTGCTCCTCGCCCTCGGTCTCGCGATCGGGGCCGTCGTCGCGGCCGCGCTCTTTGCGGGGTACGCGCTCGTCATGCGGCCGAACGCGAGCCTTGCCGCGAGCTTCTGGCCTCCCAAGCTCCTCCACGTCCCGTTCGCGGCCGTCGGCGTGTTCATCGGCCTCGGCCTCGTGAGCGAGGCCGCGCATCTTGCGGGGCCGCGCCGGATCTTCCGACTCGCAAGCGGCGGCCTCCTCGGGGCGATCGCGGGCCTCGTGACGTACGCCGTCGGCTACGTGACGGCGAACTACCCCGGCGTGCCGGATTCGCCTTATTACCTCCTCTACTACGTCGAGGCCGTCTACTCGTTCAACCTCGTCGAGGTGTTCTGCGTCGGCCTCGGGGCCCTCGTGGGCGTCCTCATGGTGCGCTCGTCGTGGAAGTTCTACGGCGTCCTCACCTACATCGCGCTCGTCTCGGTCGTCGCCGGATACGTCGCCTACGCGGTGATGGTCACGCTCCCCTCCGTTCCCCAGGAGGCGATCGCGCTCTCCATGGCGCTCGTCGTCGTCGAGACGCTGAGCCTCACCATGGTGGTCGTGTACGCCTTCTACGCCCTCGACATCTTCGTGCGCAAGCGCTGGAAACGCAGCCCCGAGAAGGTGCCGTTCTCGCGCTACTACCTCCCGAAGGTCGCCTTCCACGTCACTACGTTCAACGAGCCCGCCGAGATGGTGCGCGACACCCTGCGCTCGCTCATGGCCGTCGACTATCCGCGCGACCGCGTCGTCATCATGGTGCTCGACGATTCGACCGAAGCGGCAAGCCGCGCGCCCATCGAGGCCTTCGCGCGCGAGCACGGCCTCGTCTACCTGCACCGCACGGACCGCAGCGGCTACAAGGCGGGCGCGCTGAACGCGGGCCTCAAGGCGACGCCCGAGGACGTCGACCTCATCGCGGTCATCGACGCGGACTACCAGATCGAGCCGGAGTACCTGCGAGAGACGGTGGGCTACTTCATCAACCCGAACCTGGGCTTCGTCCAGACGCCGCAGGATTACCGGAACATGCACCAGTCGTTCCTCACGGAGCAGTACTACTACGCGGACGCGTACTTCTACCGCGCCATCCTCCCCTCGAGGAACGAGGAGAACACGATCATCTTCTGCGGAACCATGGGACTTCTCCGCAAGAGCGCGCTCATCGACGTCGGCGGATGGGGCGAGCAGTACATCTGCGAGGACTCCGAGCTCTCCGTGCGCATCCTCGAGCGCGGCTACGAGTCGCTCTACGTCCCGAAGACGTACGGCCGCGGCCTCATCCCCGCGACCTTCGAGGCGTACAAGAAGCAGCACTACCGCTGGGCCTTCGGCGGCGTCCGCATCCTCCAGGGCCACGGCAAGGACTTCCTCTTCTCCGGCCTCTCGCTCAGGCAAAAGTTCGACTTCCTCGTCGGGTCCGTCCACTGGTTCGACGGCCTCTACATCATGGCGATCGCCGCGATCGTCGCGATCCTCGGCCTCGGCGACGCGATCGGCCTCCCCGTCGTCACGTACCACCACCGCGAGATCTGGCTCGTGGGTCTCGTGCCGTTCTTCCTCCTCCTCGACGGCGTCACGCGCCTCCACATGGCGCTGCGCCGCAGCATGCACCTGCCGTTCCTCGGCACGTTCCGCGTCATGGCGATGTGGTTCGCGATCAAGTTCAACAACACGTTCGCGGCGATGAAGGCCCTCGTCGGCTACAAGCTCCCGTTCATCCGCACCCCGAAGTCGCTCGACCGCCGCATCGGCCGACGAGAGGCTTTCGTCCGCGCCGTGGGCCTCACGCGCTTCGAAAGCGCCTCCGCTTCGCTCCTCCTCGTCGTCGCCCTCGCGGTCGGGACCAAGACGGTCCTCCTCGCGACGCTCGACGGCACGCTCCACACGACGCGGCTGCTCCTCCTCTTCTGGGTCCTCTACTACGCGTCCATCTTCGCGAGCGCGCCCCTTTACGCGTACAAGGCGTACGTGACGTTCACGCCCGAGGAGGAGCTCTTCCGCGCGAAGCGGCGCGCGGTCCAGGTGTGAGCGACGGCCCGCGGACATCCGCTCGCGTGAAAGGGCGACGCCGCGTGACAAGCCTTTTCATGCGGCCCGCGGTGCTCATCCGCATGGGAGGTCCACGCGCCGGAGCGGCTGCGATCGTGTTCCTGCTCCTTGTCGCTTCTTCGGGGGTCGCGGAGCAGACGGACGTCCATGTTGAGGCGGGGGAAGGCAACCGGCCCATGCTGGCGCTCGAAGGTCAGCGCAATTGCGTCGAAGCTGCAGTCTTCACGGCCCGACCCACCGCAGAATGCCCCGACGTGTGGCTGAACCGCACGACGAATCCAGCCACCGGCATCCGCATCCTCGACGATTACCACGTCACCGTGGGCTACGGCGGGGCCCGGGACCTTGTTGACGGCGCGACGAGCGACGACTCATCGCGCGCCCAGCGCGCGCAACGCGACCCCTCGTCGGCCCGCAGACCAACAACTGGCAAAGGACGAGCGGCGGTCTGCTCCCCGACATGATCACGCCCGGCCCGGGTGAGTTCCGCGCGTTCTACGGCTATTGGACCGACGCGAACGGCGACGGCGCCATCGACGTCCACAAGCTCGTCAATACGAGCCACCGCAATGAGTGGGTTGCGATCCCCGGAACGCCCATCTTCACCTATGTCGAGCCCGGAAGCCATCCGACGTACGGATCGGCCGAGCGACCCTCAAGCGCAGAGCCCGACATCACGTATTTCCGCGACATGGGATCGGCGGTGGACGACTACGGTACGCCGGGCGACATCATCCTCTTCACGGACGGGTCGCTCCTGAAGCGCATGCGCACCATGACCGTCACGAACCCGATCCTCATGGCCGGCGTCGACGAACGCTTCCCGTTCACGCCGCGCGAGGATTCCCTGGTCGACATCGACGTCTACTCGGCCGTCGCGCCCGGGCCGGTCGAGGCCGCCTGCGGCGCGGCGGTCGCCCCCTTCACGAATGCCGTCGGCAGCCCGAGCCTCGGCTCCTGTCCGAACCGCTGCCGCGTCGGCCCCGCGCCGCTCGGCGGCACGCCCGCCGGGGCAGCGCAGGGTCTCGTCTGGGCTCGCTACGAACCCGAATGGGCCGAAGGAAGCGGGTCGAGCGGGGAAGGACGGCTCGCGGAATACCAAGAACAGTACGGCGGCTGGATCGACCTCCTGCCGAGCTCGCGCAACTCGCCGAGCGCGCGCGGCATGTTCGTCACGAACGAGCCTTCGCAGCTCATGGGCGCGACCCCCGACGGTCGTCAGGCCGCCTATCCCGGCTGCTTCAGCTACGAGGTGTGGATGGGCGTCTGGCGCGACATCTGGAAGGACGGGCGCATCGGCGTCGCGGACCCGATCGACCCGTACCAAGGCGGATCCAGGCCGCTTCCCGACGACTACGCGGCGTCCGCGGGCGAATTCATCGGGGTCCACGCGGTGGACGAGACGGGAGCCCGGCCCTTCGCGTACTCGATCAACGTCACCATCACGCCGCGGACCGACTGGGGCCCGACCGGCGTCATCGTGGGCACGTGTCACGTCGGAACGCCCCAACTCTTCGACACGAAGTGTGTGGGCACCTGGGCGGGTCTTCCGATCTGCCCCTCGGGCTCCGAGCGCTGGCACTACACGGGCGACCGTCCGATCAAGACTGGCGCGGGCATCGACCTCTCGACGAAGGGTCGCTACGGGGGCGGCAGCATCGTGCTCCCGCTCGGGACATTCGGGATCGAATTCGACATCTGCGTCGGTCCCGCGAAGATCGCCCACTCCGTGAACGGCGTGGAGGTCGAGGAGACGCTCTTCGACTGCGACACGATCCGCGCGTGGGCGTGATCAGAACCCGCTCGCGAGCCGCTCGAGCGCGTCCGCGAGGACCTCGACGGACGCGAGGTACTCGGAGAGCACGAGCCGCTCCTGCGGCGTGTGGTCGAGCGACGCGTCGCCCGGGCCGTACGCGACGCACGGGACGTTCCACGCGGGGGCGAGGATGTTCATGTCGCTCGTGCCGGTCTTCTTCACGTAGCGGGGCGTGAGGCCGTTCGCGCGGACGGCCGCGATGAAGGATCGCGCAACCGCGCTCGACTTGTCCGCGACCCACGCGGGGTCCACCTCGGCGATGTCCACCGTCGCGGGTCCGGCGCGGGCCTTGAGGAAGTCGAGGAACGCGGGCGCGTCGAAGCCGGGCGGGATGCGGACGTTTCCCACGATCTCGACGTGGTCGCGGCCGTTCGGGAGGAGCGTCGTGTTGAAGCTCGTGAGCTTCGCCGTCGGCGTGTCGAAGAGCGATTCGCCGTGGAGGGGCGCGAGGAAGCCCTGCACGGCGGACCAGAACGCGAGGCCGCGGTCCGCGACCGTGGGGAAGGGCGCGCCCGTGTGCGCGAGGTCCTCCTCGAGCACGTAGCGGATCTTGACGATGCCCTTGTAGCCGATCGTGACGCCGTCGACGCCCGAGGGCTCGCCGATCACGAGCGTCTCGGGGCGGTAGCGCGGGATGAGGGACTTCGCGCCCTCGCTTTCAGCCTCCTCGTCGATGGACCCGACGACGACGATGCGCACGCGCGGGTCGCCCGCGAAGCGGGAGGCCGCGGCCGTGAACGCGGCGAGGGGTCCCTTCGCGTCGACGGACCCGCGCCCCCAGAGGACGCCGTCCTCCTCGCGCACCGGCAGGTCGCCGGGCACCGTGTCGATGTGGCCCACGAGCAGGATCTCGCGAGGACCACGGCCCGCGACGCCCACGGCGTTCCCGACCTCGTCGACGTAGGCCTCGTCGAAGCCGCGCTCGCGGAAGATGTCCACGAGCGTCGCAACGGCCTTGTCGACGCTTCCGGTGGGACTCGCCACGCGGACGAGGCGGCGGACGACGTCGAGGTCGCGCGCGCGGCGGTCCGTCAACGTTTCAGGCCCCCGGCGGCGAGGCCGCCGCGAGCGCCTTCGACGTCGCGGCGACCGCGCGGTCCACCTGGCGCTCGTCGACGACGAGCGGCGGGAGGTAGCGGATGACGGTCGCGCCCGTGGGGAGCGTGAGGACGCCCTCCTGGATGAGCGCGTTCAGGACAGGCGTGTTCTTCACGCGCAGCTCGAGGCCCACCATAAGGCCGCGGCCGCGCACCTCGCGCACGAGGGGCGACCCGGTCTCCGAGAGACCGCGCACGAGGCGCGCGCCGAGACGCTCCGCGCGTTCCGCGAGCTTCTCTTCCGCGATGACGTCGAGGACGGCGGAGGCCGCGGCGCACGCGAGCGGGTTGCCGCCGAACGTGTTGCCGTGGCTTGCGACGGGGAGCGTCGCGACCGCGTCCGTGAGGAGGATGCCGCCCATCGGGAGGCCCGCCGCGACGGACTTCGCGAAGCAGAGGATGTCGGGCGTCACGTTCTCGTGCTCGACGGCCCACATGCGGCCCGTGCGCGCGAAGCCGGTCTGGATCTCGTCCGCGACGAGGAGCGCGCCGCGGTCCGTGCAGACGTCGCGCGCGGCCTTGAGGTAGCCGGGCGGCGGGACCATGACGCCGCCTTCGCCCTGGATCGGCTCGAGGAAGAGCGCGGCGGTCTCCGCGGTCACGGCCTCCTTGAGGGCCTCCTCGTCTCCGAAGGCGACGTGCGAGACGCCGGGAAGGAGCGGCGCGAACGGCTCGCGGTACTCGGCCTTGTACGTGAGCGAGAGCGCGCCCATCGTGCGGCCGTGGAACGCCTTCTTCGCGGCCACAAGGCCCGCGCGCTTCGTGTGGGCGCGCGCGAACTTGATCGCGGCCTCGATCGCTTCCGTGCCGGAGTTCGCGAGGAACGCGCGGTCCATGCCGCGCGGCGCGACCGCGAGAAGCTTCTCGAGGAGCTCCGCGCGGCGGTCGTTGTAGTAGGTCTGCGCGACGAAGACGAGGCGGCCCGCCTGCTCCGCGATCGCGCGCGTCACCTTCGGGTGCGCGTGGCCGACGTTGCCGACGCCGTAGCTCGCGCCGAAGTCGAGGTACTCGCGGCCTTCCGCGTCCCAGAGGCGCGCGCCCTCGCCGCGGACGACCGAGACGGGGCGCTTCGGGAAGACGCCCGACTCGCGGCGCGCCTCGACGGCCTTCATGGTCTCGGTCGAGGTCACGAGGACGCCCCCTTGGACATGCGCTCGATAGTCGTGCAGCCCTCGCCCTTGAGGGCGCGGCCCACCGGGTCGGGGCCCGCGGCGGACGCGAAGACGACCTTGCGGACGCCGAGCGCGAGCGCCTCCTCGGCGCCGAGGATCTTCTTCTTGAAGCGGCCCTGCGCGAGGCCCGCGAAGCTCTCGAGCCGGTCGGAGGGGATGTGCGTCACGACGCTCGTGGGATCGTTCACGTCGCGCAGGAGGCCGGGCACGTTCGAGAGGATGAGGAGCGCGTCGGCGTCGAGCGCGCCCGCGACGGCCGCGGCCGCGCGGTCCGCGTCCGCGTTCACCGCGTCGCCCTCATACGAGATGGCGGGGACGGTGAGGACGGGCGCGAAGCCGTTGGCGAGGAGCAGGCGCAGGAGGTTCGCGTTCACCTTCTCGACGGTGCCGGTGTGGTCGCCGCGGAGCACGACGCGCTTGCCGTTCTCGACGGCCTTCACGTGGTCCTTGCGCGTCCCTTCGAGGACGCGGCCGTCGACGCCCGTGAGGCCCACCGCGTTGACGCCGAGCTTCTGCAGGCTCTCGACGACGCGCAGGTTGAGCTTGCCCGACGCCATCGCGAAGAGGTCGAGCGTGCGCGCGTCCGTGAAGCGCGAGACGTGGCCCGACGCGCTCGTCACGAAGCGCGGGGGGTGGCCGAGCGCCTCGGAGAGACGGTTGGTCTCGTCGCTGGCGCCGTGGACGAGGATCCAGTCCTGGCGGTTCGCGAGGTCGCGGACGACGTTCTCCATATCGATGCCGGCGCCACCGCCGACCTTGACGACAAACATGGTTTCAACTCACGGATGCAGCGCGAAGCGCGGAAGGCCCTCGGTCTCGGGGTATCCGAAGGCGACGTTCATGTTCTGCACGGCCGCGCCCGCGGTGCCGCGCACGAGGTTGTCGATGGCCGAGAGCACGACGAGGCGCTTCGAGAGCGGGTCGCGCTCGAAACCCACCGCGACGTTGTTCGTGCCGATGACGAGCTTGGGCTCGGGGAGGCGGTAGAGGCCGCTCCGCTCCTTCACGATCTGGACCATGGGCTCCGCGCCGTAGTCCTCGCGGAACACCTTCCAGATCGCCTTCTCGTCAAGGTCCTCCTTGAGCCACACGTGGCACGTCGAGAGGATGCCGCGGACGAGCTCGACCGCGTGGGCCGAAAGCGAGACCTTCACGCCCGTCTCCTGCTGGATCTCCGCCGTGTGGCGGTGGCCCGCCGGCGAGTACGGCCGGACCGCGCCCGAGCGCTCGGGGTGGTGCGAGCCCGGCGAGTGCTCGGCGCCCGCCGCGGAGGATCCGATCTTCGAGTCCACGACGACGTGGTCGGGGTCGATGAGGCCGCGGCGCGCGAGAGGCCTCAGGGCGAAGGCGGCCGAAGTCGCGATGCAGCCCGCGCCCGCGACAAGGCGGGCGGAGCGGATCTTCTCGCGGTGGAACTCGGCGATGCCGTAGACGCGCTCCGAAAGCAGCTCCGGGTCGGGGTGCGTCCATCCCTCGTAGAACCGCGGGTACTGGGAGGCGTCCGCGAGCCGGTGGTCGGCCGCGAGGTCGAAGACGCGCCGGGCGGTCTTGAGGTAGGCGCGGATCTTCGGCGCGCTCGTGCCGTGCGGGCCCGCAAGGAAGAGCGCGTCGAGGTCCGTCGTCTCCGCCGCGTCGTGCGTCGCGAACGTGAGGTCGACGCCGCGGAGGTTGGGGTGCGCGGCGCGGACGTTCTTGCCCGCGAACTTGTTGGACGTCGCGAGCGCGACCTCGACCTTCGGGTGCTGGAGGAGGAGCCGAAGGAGCTCGCCGCCGCCGTAGCCGGAGGCGCCGACGATGCCGACGCGCAGGGGCGACGTCACGCGACGACCCCCAGATGGTGAGGCGGAGGGGTCGCGGCGGCCCGGGCCGGGGTCCAGGGGCCGAGCCCCTGGTCGTGGGGGTCCAGGGGGCGCGAAGCGGCCCCCTGGCGCACGGAGTCGCACGTCAACCCGTAGCCCCATCGAAGGCGGGGCGGGGGGTTTGTTGTGTGACGGAGTGCGCTCGCCGGCGGAGCGCGCAGCGAGCGAAGCGAGCAAAGCGCGGAGCCGGCGCTCATCGCTTGGCCACCTCGGTCGCGTACCTCACGATGGCGCCCGGGATGTCGACGCCCGTGGGCGCGACGGAGTTCTTGAACTCCATCGTGTGGTTGACCTCGTGGCACGTGAGGCCGTTCGGGCCCTCCATGAGGTCCATCGCGAGGACGCCGCCGCCGATCGCGTCCGAGGCGCGGCGGCAGATGTCCCGGATGTCGTCCGTCACGGGGCAATTCGAGGCCTTGCCACCCTGCGCCGTGTTCGTGATGAAGTGCTGCGCGTTCGAGCGGTAGATGGCCGCGATGGTCTCGCCGTCCACGCAGAAGGCGCGGATGTCGCGGTCCGGCTTCGGCACGTACTCCTGGACGTAGAAGATCGAGTGCTGCGGCCCGCCGAGGACGCTCTTGTGCTCGATGAGCGCAAGCGCCGTCTCGCGGTCGGCGGCCTTCGCGATGAGGCGGCCCCATGATCCCACGACGGGCTTGAAGACGCACGGGTAGCCGATCGCCTCGACGGCGCGCATCGCGCTTTCCTCGTCGAAGGCGACCTGGACGCGCGGCGTCGCGACGCCGGCCTTCGCGAGCACCATCGACGTCTCGGCCTTGTCGCCGCAGCGGCGGAGCACGTCGTGGCTGTTGATCGAGGTCACGCCGTAGTGCTCGAAGTAGCGCGTCGCGTAGAACGAGTGCCAGTAGGAGATCGAGCGCTCGAGGATCACGTCGACCTCCGCGAGCTCCTCCGGCGACGTTGCGAGGTCGAAGCTCAGGGCGCGGTCGTCGATCTGGACGATGTCGACGCCCTGCTCTTTCGCGGCGTCGAGGATCATCTTCTCGTCCATGCGGATGCGGCTGTACAGGAGTCCGATCTTGACCATCAGGAGGCCCCCTTGGGCTGGAGGTTGCGGGCCACGATGTCGCGCATCGCGACGAAGTCGGCGTGGAGGCGCCGGAGATCCTCGTCGCTTGCGTCGTTCACGTGGCGGAGCTTCACGAACTGGAGGATGGCGTCCACGACGTCGTCCGTCGCGGAGAGGCCCAGCTCCTCGAGGCGGTAGCGGATCGTGGGCTTGCCCGCCATCTTGTCGACGACGAAGCGGCGGCGGCGGCCCACGAGGTCGACGGGGATGCTTTCGTAGTGGCGCGGGTCCAGGAGGACGGCCGCGACGTGGAGGCCCGCGTTGTGCGTGAAGGCGTTCGCGCCCACGATGGGCGCCTGCTCGGGGACGCGCAGGCCGGAGTGCCGGGCGACGAGCTCCGAGAGGCCCGGAAGCTCCTCGAGCTTCCAGTGCGCGCCCTCATTGCGCTGGAGGCGCAGCGCGACGGCCGTCTCCGCAAGCGGCGCGATGCCCGTGCGCTCGCCGAGGCCGTTCACGCAGACGTCGATGACGCTCGCGCCGCCCTCCACGGCGGCGAGGCTGTTGGCGACGGCCATGCCGAGGTCGTTGTGGCAGTGGATGCCGACGCGAGCGCTTCCCGCGAGGCCCTTCACGAGGTTCGCGACGAAGTCGCGGGTCGCGAAGGGGTTCATGTATCCCGTCGTGTCCGCGACGCCGATGCGGTCGGCGCCCGCGGCCTCGGCGGCGCGGGCGATGCGCAGGACCGTGTCGGGGTTCGAGCGGACGGTGTCTTCGGGCGTGTAACGGACCTTGAGGCCGTGGCTCTTCGCGTACCGGATGCAGTCCGTGATGAGCTTCTCGGCCTCGTCGACGTTCTTGCGGAAGTGCGCCTCGAGGCGCTTGTCCGCGACGCTGAAAAAGATGCCGACCCAGTCGGCGTCCGTCTTGAGGACCTGGTCGATGTCGCTCCTCATCGCGCGCGAATGCGCGACGATCTCGGCCGAAAGGCCGAGGCGCGCGACCTCGCGGACCGCATGGGCGATCTCGGGCGAGACCGCGGGGTGCCCGGCCTCGATGTAGTCGATGCCGAAGGCGTCGAGCCGGCGCGCGATCTCGAGCTTCTCGTCGAGCGTGAACGACACGCCCGGCGTCTGCTCGCCCTCGCGAAGGGTCGAATCGAGGAGCTTCACGGCCATGGTCCCACTACTCGCCCCAATCCTCTTCCTCTTCCGGCGCAAGCGCGAGCGTCAGGGGGGCCAGGGCGGTCACTTCGAGCTCCGCGCCGCAGTCCCCGCAGTCGACGACCTCGCCCTGGACGGGGTTCACGAGCTTGACGGCGGCGCCGCACTCCACGCATTCCGACATGTTCTCCACGACCTGCCGAAGCATTTGCGAGCATGGCTGCGTATTTCGTAGCGCCATGAGTGAAATGCGTCGGCTTGGCGGCGAATATCGTGATCCGATATGAAGGTTCGCCTGCCCGCGGGTCGGGTGACGACCCGAAGCTCGCCCAGACGAGCCTCAAGGGTTGGGTCCGGGGGGGTTCGAGGGGATCTCGCGCGCCATGGACGCCGCGAAGTGGTCCCACATCGTCGCGACGCGACGGCGGATGAGCGGCTTCGCGAGCGTGAGGCGGATCCAGCCCTTCAGGCGACGCACCTTGAAGCGGAAGCGGATGCGCAGGCGCGACCCGCCCGGCGCGGGCTCGAGGCTGTAGTAGTAGACCGTGCCGCGCCCGCGGCCGTCGATCACGTGCGCCTCCCACCGGTCGGGCGGAAAGAGGCGCACCTCCACCTTTCCCCGACCGGCCTGCCCCAGCATCTCGACCTCGCCCTCCATCACCACCTTGTCCTGCGTGCGTTCGAGGACCGGGCGCCTCTGGATGATCACGTGGCCCGCCCGCGCCGGGTCGTCGTCCTGGTAGTCGGTGCACCAGGCGTAAGCCGTCTGGACCGGGTAGGGGAAGAAGCGCGTGTAATGAAGGTCGACGAAGGCGTCCACGCGGCCAGCACGATCCCCAGAGACCATGAGTCTTGGGGGCGCGCCGGACCGCCGCGCCCTCGCGTCACTCGACGTTCGCGTGCCGCACGCGCATCGAGTCTTCGGTCTCCTTGCGCCGCGCCATGAGCTCCGCGACGAAGCCGTCGAGGAACACCTGGCACGCGTTCTCGAAGAGCGTGCCGAGGGGCGCGAGCTCCTTCTGGCGGCCCGAGGAGGAGGTGCGGAGGAGGATCGTGAGTTCGGCAAGCTTGGCGAGCGTGCTGTCGCCCTCGCCCGTGATGACGACGACCTTGCTCCCGAGGCGCTTGGCGGTCTGACCCGTCACGACCACGCTGAAGGTCTCGCCCGACCCCGAGATGAGGACCACGACGTCCTTCTCCTGCACGGGCGGCGTCACGGTCTCGCCCACGAAGTACGCGGGGACGCCGAGGTGCCAGAGCCGGATCGCGAACGCGCGCCCCACGAGGCCCGAGCGGCCGCGCCCGAAGATGATGACGGAGCGGGCGCCCTCGACGAGCGCGAGGAGGCGGCGCACCTCTTCGTCGGGCACGTCGTCCACGCTCGCGCGCATCTGGTTCAGGATGTAATGGGCGGCATCGCGGACGCGCACGGCGCGCGATGGTCCCCCGCCCTCATGACGCTTCCCCCGCGACGGGTCCGAAACGCATTTCCGGCGCGCGCCGCTTCCGCCGCCGTTGAAGCTCGCGCGCCGCCTCCGGCTTTTCTCCGTACTCGCCGCAGCCTTCGCGATCGCCGCGGCCCTCGCTTCGCTCACGCTCGAAGCCTCGCCCACGGCGCTCGGCCCCGGCCGGCCGCTCACGGGGCCCACGGGCTACCAGTGGAACCCCGTCACCGACGGCCGGTTCGTCGCCTTCCAGGAGGCCGACCGGGAGCCCGAATGCACGGACCACGGCCTTCCCGTCCCGCCCCTCTGCGTCTACGCGCCGAATCGCCGTATCATCGTCGACCTCGCAACGGGTCAGGCCCGCAACGTGGAGGACGACATCTGGCGACTCGGATACTTCGACCCCCTCGTCGTCGCGGACGGGACGGTCGCGTCGCGCACGCGCCTGTACGACCTGGAAAACGGAACCGCGCGCGACGCCCCCTGGAACGGCAGCTTCCTGCCCGAGGCGCGCGCCGGAAGCCTCGTCTTCGGCGCAACGTCCGCGGGCTACGCGTGGCACGACCTCGCGACCGGCGGGGAAGGTCTCGTCGCATGGATGCCCGACGGCGAGCGGCCGGGCGGCGTCCACCTCGCGGCCGCAACGCGCGACCGCCTGCTCGTGGCGTGGCAGCCGAACGCCTCGACCGACCGTGTCGCGGTGGCGCTCGTTGATGTCGCGACGGGAAACGAGACGCGCTTGACGCTCGGCGAGCGCGAGGGCTTCGCGCCGCTTCGACCGCACCCGTGGGGCGTGGCGGGAGCGCTCAACGCCACGCGCGCGATGGTCGCCGTCGCCCGCGAGAACGCGACGCCCTTTGCCCGTTTCTTCGACGCCGCGACCGGCGAGGCCGCGGGCGAAGCCGCGCTCCCGCCGGTTCCGTTCACGTCCGCAACGAGCGCGGGCGATCGCTGGGTCGTCGCGCTTGCGACGGGTCACGTGTCGGGCCGCTTCGACGGGACCGACCTCCGCCATGTCGGAGTCGGGCGCGACGCCGTCGCGCTCGATGGGGATGGCGGGGTGGTCTACGTGAACGGCGACGAACGCGTCTGGCGCGCCGGGGCGGGCGACGCCGAGCCGTTCTCGGTCTCAAGCCTCGACGTGCGACGCCTCACGCTCGCGACCGCCGCGGTCGCCGCGGCCGGCGTGTCGGCCGGCCTCGGCTGGGCGGCGCGGCGCGCGGACCGCGTCGCGGTGGCTGCCGGCGCGCGGTGCGGAGGCTGCGGCGCTCCGCGGTCGAGCGATCTCGCGTTCTGCGCGGCGTGCGGCGCGGATTGACGGGCGACGGAGCCTCCGCGCTTCGAGCCGAAGCGCGTCGCCCCGCGCTCAGGCGCGGCCGCCGCCGACGGCGGGCACCTTGTAGACGCTCGGGAGCCCGATGGCGCGCCGCTCGAGGACGCGCTCGAGCATGATCTTCATGTACATCGCGTCGTGCTCGACGATCGGCGAGTTCGAGATGACGGTGATGTCGAGCGCGCGGTCGAGGATGACCTCGACGAGCGGGTTGAAATCGAGGTCGCCCTTCTTGATCGGGACGTGGTTGAGCTCGTTGAAGTTCGAGTACTTCACGCCCGTGAAGTAGGCGTGCAGGTGGTCGAGGCCGAGCGGCTCGACCTTGTCGAAGACCTTCTCGAAATCCTCCTTCGTCTTGAGGCCGCCGTTCGAGCGCGCGTGGATGTGCGAAAAGTCGAGGACCGGAATGATGCCCTCGACGTCCTGGCAGAGCGAGACGATCTGGTCGAGCTCGCCGAAGGTCTGCTGCTTGCCCATGACCTCGATGCCGAGGCGGCAGCTGAACTTGTTGTCGTGGAAGTAGTCGCGCAGCATCGTCGCGGACTCGACGGCCTTCTCGTACGTCTCCTCCTTGCCCATCGTCGTGTAGAAGCCGGCGTGGCACACGACGGTATCGGCCTTGAGGATGTCCGCGAAGTAGCCTGACATCGCGATCTTGTCCATCGACTTCTCGATGGTCTTCGGGTCGTCCGCGCAGATGTTCGTGTAGTAGGGCGCGTGCACGCTCAGGCGCACGCCGAGCTGCTTCGCGAGCTCGCCGACCTCGAGCGCGTACTCTTCGTCCATGCGGATGCCGCGGACGAACTGGATCTCCATCGCGTTGAGGCCGAGCTCCTGGACGTGCTGGACGCCCTCGAGCGTCGTGCGCCCCTTGCAGGAGAGCGGGACCCCGGCGGGCCCGAGGTAGATCATGCCCTTCGGCTTCGGCTTCGGGGCCTTCGCGGCCTTCTTGCCCTTCGCGCCACCCGATTTGGAGGAACTCACGCCCATCCGCTCCCGGCGACCCCGGTGGGACGCTCGAACGCCCGGCAGCTCATGAACGTTCCGGAGGCCTCGAAGGGGTTGGGGGCGGGCATCGACAGGCCCTGTTTCCCTCGGCCCTATAAGAAGGTTACCAGGGTCCGGCCGTGGCCGCGCCCCGGAGCCTCAGAAAATGGGTCCGAACTCGGTCTTCTTCACGCCCGAGTTCGCGGCATCGGTCGCGATGATGTACGCGCCGCGGCTCTCCATGATCTTGAGCTGCAGCTCGTACTCGACGAGGCGGAGGGGCTCCATCTTCACGACGGCCGGGTTGAAGTAGAAGCCGTTGGGCGCCATGAGGATCTCGGCGCGCGTGCCGTTGTCCCACGCCGCGCGCTGGAGACACGAGGCGGACGGGCAGAGGAAGGACACGCTCACGCGGTTGAAGGCGCGCGGCTTGCCATGGTATTCGCCTAGGAAGAACCGGCCGCCCTTCGAGAGGTCGACGAGATCGATGCCGGTGGCGTTGAACTCGAAGTTGTGGATCGGCGTGCTGTCGGCCGGCTTCGCCGCCGCCTGCGTCAGGACGACCTGGACGAACTGGAAGCGCTCGACGTCGGAATCCTCGGGGCCCGTGACGGTGAGGTAGAACCGGATGGTCCCGTAGCCGTTGATGAGGTCGTCCCCGATGCAGCCCGAAAGACCGGGCACGAGGCCGACGAGGGCGAGGGCGAGGAGGGCGCGGCGAGCGTCCATGCGACTCCTCCCGAGGGGGTCGCGTGTCATAACCCCTTCTTTTTGACCGGTGGGACGGGCACGGCAGGCCAACGTCCGGTCCCGGTCCCGGTCCCGGACCCGGACCCGGCACCCGGTCCCGGTGCCCGACACCCGGTCCCGACACCCGGCACCCGGTCCCGGTGCCCGGCGCCCGGTCCCGGACCCGGCGCCCGACACCCGGTCCCGGCGTCCGATGTCCTTCCGGTGGTGCGCTCCGCCCGCCGCGACCCCCTGTTTCCCCCGCGACCCCCGGTCCCAAACGCATATAAAGGGCAAGCCCTTTCAGGCGCTGTTCCCCAGCCACCGTCAGGTGGCCTCGGGGTGCGATGTCGGAGGAGTCAGATGCCTCTTCAATACAAAACCAACCCGGTCCTGGTGGACCTCATCCACCGCCTGAAGAAGGCGGGGTGGGACCACGAGGCGCCCATCTGGCGAGACATCGCGCTGCGTCTGGAGAAGCCGACGAAGCGCCGTGTCGAAGTGAATCTCAGCCGCATTGACCGCTCCCTGCGCGAAGGCGAGACCGCCCTCGTGCCCGGGAAGCTCCTTGCGGCCGGAGAGCTGACCAAGCGCGTGGACGTCGCGGCGTACGCCTTCTCGGAAGCGGCGCGCGCGAAGATCACGGCCGCCGGCGGGAAGTGCCTCACGTACGACGAGCTCATGAAGGCCAACCCGTCGGGCACGAAAGTCCGCATCGTGGGGTGAAGACATGACGACGAAGTCCATCATCAGCGCCGAGAACCTCGTGCTCGGCCGCCTCGCGAGCCGTGTCGCGAAGCGTCTCCTCGGCGGCGACACGATCATCATCGTGAACGCGGAGAAGGCGCTCATCACGGGCACCAAGGAGTCCGTGATGCGCACGTACAACTTCAAGCGCGACGTCGGTACGCGCCGCAAGGGCCCGTACTACCCGCGCACGCCGGACCGCATGCTGAAGCGCACCGTCCGCGGCATGGTGAACTACCAGACGCCGCGCGGCCGCGCCGCGTACAAGCGCCTCAAGGTCTTCCTCGGCACGCCCGCGGAGTTCGAGGGCGCCCAGATCGAGTCCGTGAAGGACGCCCGAACGCAGGCCGCCCGCAGCGTGACGCTCGAGACCGTCGCGCGCGAGCTCGGCTTCGAGGTGAAACTGTGAAGGTCATCAACACGAGCGGCAAGCGCAAGACCGCCGTGGCCCGCGCCGTCGTCACGAAGGGCGAGGGCCGCGTCCGCGTGAACGACACGCCCATCGAGATCTACTCGCCGGAGCTCGCCCGCCTCAAGATCCAGGAAGCGATCTACATTGCGGGCGACAAGGCGGGCAAGGTCGACGTGAACGTGAACGTGCGCGGCGGCGGGATCATGGGCCAGGCGGAAGCCGCCCGGACCGCGATCGCGCGCGGCATCGTGGAGTTCTTCGGCGACGAGGAGCTCAAGGACATCTACGTCTCCTACGACCGCACGCTGCTCGTCAACGACGCGCGCCGCAAGGAAGCCAAGCACCAGCTCGGCAAGGGCGCGCGCAAGCGGAAGCAGAAGTCGTACAGGTGATCGCGCCATGATGATTCCCGTGCGCTGCTTCAGCTGCGGAAAAGTCATCGGCTCCGCGTACGAGGCGTTCAAGGAACGCGTCGCGCGCGGCGAGGAGCCGAAGCGCGTCATGGACGACCTCGGCGTCTCGCGGTATTGCTGCCGTCGGATGATCGTGTCCCAGTCGGACATCGTCGACGACGCGGCGCCTTACGCCTGAAGGGGGGTGAGCACGAGAGGGGGGAGGACGAAACCTCCCCCCTCTCGTCTCTGCCCAATCGGACCCAATCTACTTTTCCATTCTCCAAACACACGTCAGCGGAGCTTCGACCTCGCGCAGCGCCGCGGGGTTAGGGGATCCCCGCGGCGCGAAGCGAGCCCAACGTCAGCAGCGCACGATCGCTTCTCGGCTGATGAGCGCGCAGGATCCCCGCGGCGCGGAGCGAGCCCAACGTCAGCAGTGTAAGATCGGTTCTCGGCCTATGAGCGCGCAGGATCCCCGCAGCGCGGAGCGAGCCCAACGTCAGCAGCGCACCCTCAATTCTCGGCCGATGAGCGCGACGGATCCCCGCGGCGCGGAGCGAGACCAACGTCAGCAGCGCACCCTCGGTTCTCGGCCGGTAAGCGCGCGGGATCCCGCGGCGCTCGACAAGCACGTGCATGGATCCACGCGCGCGCCGCCCACGCGCGACCCCATCGCGCCAGCCCCCAAATCTTTATGGTGGGCGCGCCGCTTCACGGCCCTGCACCCGAGCGTTTTCCACGGGGCCGTGGGGTAGCTTGGTATCCTTGCTGCTTGGGGTGCAGTTGACTCCAGTTCAAATCTGGACGGCCCCACTTCGCTTCGCTTCGTGGGCCCGTCCTGGTCCTCGCCGGCTGAGGCCGGCTGCGGTCTGGACGGCCCCATAGAAAGGGGGTGAGCACGAGAGGGGGAAAGGCTTTCCCCCTCTCGTCTCCGCACCCCGAGTCCAAGATTTTCGGCAGGTCTCCATTCAACCCGGAGCGGAGCCTCACCCGCGCAGGCGCGGCGGGGTTAGGGGATCCCCGCCGCGCCGGAGCGGCCGGACGTCAGGCAAGCACGATCGGCTCCGGCCGGACGCGCGGAGGATCCCCGCCGCGCGCGAGCGGCCGGACGTCAGGCAAGCACGATCGACTCCGGCAGGACACCCGAGGAGCCCCCGCCGCGCACGCCTCCGGCCAGGGCGTGCTCAGACGAGCAGGTCGCGCTGGGCAGGTCTTGCAGCGTGCGTTCCCTCCAGCACCTCCGCATCGACGGCCGCCGCATCCTGCGGCGCGATGCCGAGTTTGTCGCGCAGTCGCTCGAGTGCCGCGCGTTCGCGGGCGTCGACGCCGCCCGTTTCCATCGCGCTTTCGGCGGCGGCGCGATAGACCTCGAGCTTCTTGTACGCGATGTAGGCGGGCGTCGGCTGCACGGAAGGCATCGCGCGGTCGGCGAGGCGCTCCGTGAAACGCTGAAGTGGCGCCATCGCGAAGACGAGGAGGCCGGCCGCCGCGATGCCGAGGTACGGCCCGACGCTCTCCTGGAAGATCTCCTGCGCGGTCTCGCTCACGACAAAGAAGACGCCGACGAAGATGGCGGCGGTCGTGCTCTGTTTCAGCGTCCACTTGAGCTTGAGGTCGAAGTCGAAGAGCTGGTCGCGGAGGAGGGCGCGCGCGAGGAGCCCGACGGAGAGGAGGAGGGCGAGGCCCCATCCGAGGTCGTTGTGGACCCCGAGAACGTGCAGGGACGGGACGACGACGAAGCCCACGTCCTGCACGCCGAAGGCGAGCGCGTATCCGTTGGCGCGGCGTCGCGCGAGGCTCCCGCGCGGGGCGCGGTGCCGCGCGTGGAGCGACGCGAGGAGACCGAAGACGCCGACCGCCATCCAGAGGGGGGATTGGACTTCGTGGGCCCACGCCGGCGCGATCGGGTACGATTCGCCGATCTCCGGGAAGTAGGTCATCTCGAAATAGGTCTCGTGGAAGCCGACGACGACCACGAAGGCGGCCGCGATGCCGGCGAGGAGCAGGAGGCGCGCGACGCGGTGGCGCAGCGGGCGCGCGAGCGGCGTGTCGAGCGCCGCGCCCATGAAGAGGAGGTACGCGAAGGGGACGGCGAAGTTCGTCGCGTGTTCGTACACCGTCGCGTTGTACGTCAGCTGCGTCAGGCCTTCGAAGAAGACGGGGATGCGGTTCGCGACGAAGTTCGCGCCGACCAGGACGAGGTAGAGCGCGAGCAGTCGGTTCACGGTCGCGCGCGGCGACGCGGCGTAGACCCCCGGGGCCACGGCGAGCGCGGCGACGGCCGCCGCGAGCATGAGCCACGTCGCGGGGTCGAGGTGGGCCATGGCCACGGGACGGGGGCGGGCGGTAAGAGCGTTGCGGAGCCGCGAGGCGCCCGGCCGCGGGCGCCGCGGGCGGGTCCGCGTCGCGAAGGCGGGGACGTCGGGGCCCCGAGTGGGTACGGTCGACGCGGGGATTTCGAGGTCGCGATTTTCCCTCGACGTTCGCCCCGTCTCCCCCGACGGTGACACGAAGCGGCTATCGTGCCGCGCCGCCATGCCATCGCGAGGCTGATTTTCTGACCCTCAAGACGCTCGCCGCTCTCTTCGCGGCCCTCGCCCTCGCGGTCCCGACCGCCCTCGCGACAACCGACGACGACGGCGACGGGTGGACCACGCCCGACGACTGCGACGACCGCAACCCCATGACGCACCCCGGAGCCGTCGAGGTGCGTGACGGCCTCGACAATGACTGCGACGGCTGGGTGGACGAGGGCATCGACGAGGACTTGGACGGCGTCCTTCCTCCCGAGGATTGCGACGACAGGAACCCCGCCGTCTATCCTGGCGCCACCGAATGGGCCGACGGGCTCGACAACGATTGCAACGGCCTCGTGGACGACCTCCCTGACGCGGACGGCGACGGGATCGGGGACGGGTTCGACAACTGCCGCTTCCTCGCCAACCCCTCGCAGGCGGATTTCGACCAGGACGGGCGCGGGGACGCGTGCGACGACTCGGACGCGGACGGGCTCACGGACGAGGACGAGCTCGCGCGCGGCACGGAGCCCCTCGTGCGCGACACGGACCGCGACGGCCTCCTCGACGGCGACGAGGTCCTTGCGCGGGAGACGGACCCGCTCGACCCCGACACGGACGGCGACCTCGTCGGCGACGGGCGCGAGGTCGCGGGCGGCTCGAACCCGCGGGACCCCACGAGCCTCCCCACGCCCGCGGGCCCGCTCGCGGGGATCGCCCTCCTCGCGGAGGCGCCGCTCACGGACGAGCTCCACCCGGTCCTCCCGTAGGCGCGTTGGGCCGGCGCCCGCCCCGCGGCGAAGGTTCATCCCCTGCCATCGCCCACGCTCACGCGTGCGTCCGCGTCCCCTCGTCCTTGCGGCGATCCTCGCCCTCCTGATGCTCTCTGCGGGCTGTCTCTCGCGCGAGGATTCGCGCTCCGCTTCCGACACGCTCGAGGCGCGCGTCGCGGGCGTGTTCAGCGCGAACGCGACGCAGGCGGACGTCGCCGAGCTCGCGGCGCGGGTGCGGGAGCGCGGCGGCGAGATGGCGGTCATGGAGAGCTTCCCGCTCCAGTTCTCGACCCGCGGCCTCGGCGAGGCGGATTGCGCGGACGTGCGCGCCTTCGCCGCCTTGCGCCCCTACGTGGCGAGCGTGGGCGCGTGCGTCCGCGTCGTCGCTTCCGACCGGTCGGACGACTCCGTCGCCTCGCGGTAGGGGCGTGGCTCGACCTCACCGACAAAGACGTCTTCGCACACAGACGAACCTTACCTCGCGACCGTCCCCGCTCTTGGGGCTCCGGCCCTGACGGCTGGGTGGAGACCCCCCTCGTTCCCCCCTATTCTCCTCACAATACCCCCGCAACCTTCATCGCCCCCCGCCGCCTCGTCCGGCACAGTCCCCGCCCGGGAGGCGGCCCGCATGTCGCGCATCCTCGCCCTGGTCCTCGCCTTCGCCGTCGCCGCGCCCGTCGCGCTCGCGTCGCAGAACGACCTCCGCCCCGAGGTCGGCGAGCCCCGCGCGGCGCGCGCAGCCGAAGGGCAGTCGAACGGCCTCGACGACCTTCCCGTCGAGGCGCCCCGGCTCATCCTCGACAGCGTTTTCCTCCCGGCCGCGCAGGACGCGAACGTCGCGCGGCGCACGGGCGGGGCGGACGTCATCCTCCCCGGCCTCGGCGCGTTCGCCGCGTGGCACGGCTGGTGGCACGACCGCAACGGGAACGGCCGCGTGGACGTCGTCGCGACGGGCTGCCCCGCCGCGTGCGTCGCCGGCGCGGAGAACGAGTACGCCGCG
Organism: Candidatus Thermoplasmatota archaeon; assembly: GCA_035540375.1. Classification (NCBI taxonomy): domain Archaea; kingdom Methanobacteriati; phylum Thermoplasmatota; species Thermoplasmatota archaeon. The sequence goes on along the minus strand of DATLGO010000102.1, from coordinate 56,688 downwards.
TCCCCGACCGACGCCTCGAAGGTCGGGTCGCTTCCGGGCGTGCGCATCGTCGGCTTCGTGGACCCTGGGTCGCACCCGAACCTCGAGTCGCACGCCCAGCCGACGGACGTGCAGCCGGACGTGCAGTACATCCACCGCTACGGCGCGCCCTTCGCGACGGGCCGCAACCTCGACGGGCTCTACCTCGACGGGTCGCTCCTGCAGACGTATGTCGTCACGACGGTCGCGGGTGGCATCCTCGTCGGCCACCCGGACGAGCGCTTCCTCTGCGTTCCCGGGTCCGGATGCCAGGTGGACGTCGACCGCTACGCGGCGTCCGCGTCCGGCCCCGTGGGCGAACTCTACGCCGCGACCGCGGCGCCGTTCGTGAACGCGATGCCCGCGCCGAACCTCGGCCTCGCGCGCACCGTGCGCGCGCCCGACGCGCTCGCGCCCGCGACGGGTCCCGCGCGCGGCGCGCTCCAGCCGGGCTACGCGCTCGAGTACCTCGAGCCCGGGTCGAGCGCGCACGCGATCGGCCTCGACGCGTACCAGCGCGAATACCGCGCGTGGGTGGATCTCAAGGGGTCGTGGGCCGTGCCGTCCATCATCGCCTCGTTCCCCGGCGCGTTCGGCGCGGGCGCCGAGGCGTCGGCGTTCCCGGGCTTCTGGGGCTACACGCTCCACACGGGCATCTGGAAGGACCTGAACGAGGACGGCGTCATCGGCGTCGCGCGCGACGCGGCGGACCCGTACGACGGCGGCAACCTCCAGGATCCGAACGACTACGGCGACCCGACGGGCGAGTGGAAGGGCTGGCATCCCCCAGGCGACTGCACGGACGACGAGCGCCTGTGGGCGCGCGCCGTCGCGCGGCCCCTCGCGGCGGGCGGCTGGGGCGAGGCCGGCGTCCTCGTCACGGACTCGGCGCTCTTCCGCCCGCAGACGTGGACGCACGTCACGGGGACGCAGGCGATCGAGATCAAGGCGCGCTGCTACGCGCCCGACCCGAGCCTCGGCCTCTGGTTCTCGCGCTCCGTGCTCTTCTTCCCGCACGGGAACGTCGGCATTCCCTTCACGGTGGAACTCGTCCCGATCACGGTCTCGTTCGCGGCCGACGCCATCACGCTCGCGGAGGACGTGTACGATCGGGATGAGATCGCGCCCCTCGGGCCTCCGATCGAGTGAGACGACGCCGGGGCCGAACCCTTATGGGGTGCCGGCCTCCCTCCCGCTTGGAGAAATTCGCGATGCGCTGGGTCGCGTCCGCTCTCGTCTTGCTTCTCGTCGCCGGATCCGCGGCGGGCCAGATCGCCTTCGCGTCCGATTACGGCGTCGACGTCTCCTTCGAGGCGAGGGAGTCGGCGCCGGAGGCGATCCAGTTCAACTGCGTCGCGTCGGGCGCCGGCATCGAGGCCGATGCGCGATGTCCCTCGGTCGCGACCGGGGCGCCGATTCCGGTCGAGGGCGTCCGCGTCCTCGACGCGACCGTGGTCGGCGAAGGTCCCGCCGCGCCGGGCGAAGACCTGCAGGCGATGGCGCGGGATCCCGAACGCAACCAGGTCGCGCTCGCGGGCGCGCTCATGCGCGGATCGAATCACCACCGCGCCACGGGCGGCGCCGCCCCCGACGCGATCCTCCCGGGCCGCGCGCAGTTCATCGCGTGGCACGGCCATTGGGGCGACGCCAACGCCGACGCCGCGATCGAGATCCGATGGAAGGGCGGCGCCGCGACGCCGGTGCCGCAGCCCGGAAACGAGTGGTCGCCGGCGACGGGCGCGACCCTTGTCACCTACGTCGAGCCCGGCAGCCACCCCGCGTACCTGAGTTGGGATCGCCCCCACACGACGTCGCCCGACGTCCGCTACGCCTACTCGATGCTCGACCAAGCTTATCGGATGGCCGGGGAGGCGGACCCGCGCATCCTCTTCGTCGACGGCTCCCTCTTCCGATCGTTCGTCTCGACCACCGTGACCGACGCGATCCTCGCGCCGGACCCTGAAGGGGATCTCCCCTTCACGCCCGTCGCGTCGTCGCTCATCGACGTCGACCGATATCCCGCGATCGCGCCGGGCCCCGTCGCGACCGTCTACGGCTCCCTCCTCGGCCCCCCCCTCGAGAGCTTCGGCAGCCCGAGCGTCAGCGCCTGCCCCAATGCGTGTCGCGCAGGCCCCGCGCCCGCGGGAACGCCGTTTGCGTCCGAGGCGAACCGCGCGCTCTGGAGCGAATATCCGCGCGAGTGGGACGTCGATTCCCAGAGCACGAACGCGGGCCGGTGGAACGAGGGTTATCGCGCGGGTTACGAGGGCTGGATCGACCTCCTGCCGCTCAGCGCGCCGTGGGGCGGTCCTCCGGACGACCGCAGCGGTCCTCTTCTCGGCGCGAACGCGGACGGCTCCTTCACGATGGCGCCCGGCACCCTTTCATTCGAGGCGTGGACGGGCGTCTGGAAGGACCTCGACGGCGATGGCTACGTAGGCGCCGGCCCCGACGCCGCCGAGCGCGCCGCGCGATCGAGGCCCATGGGCGACGACTACTGGAACTCGCGCGGCGAATTTTTCGGTCGCTTCCCGGTCGAGCCCAATCCGTATCAGGGGTCGACCTGGATGTTCAAGGTCACGTTGACCCCGATCACCGACTGGGGGACCGGCGTCATCGTCCTCAGCGCGACCGGCGTGCCCAAATGCCCCCCGGGCGCCATCCGGCTTCCCGCCTGCCTCACCGAGCGACCGTGGCACGCCACCGGCGCGACGCCCATCGTCGTCGAACTCTGGCGAGACTCGCCTTCGGGCCGCTACGCGGCGGTCGAAGCCGTGTTCATGCCCGAGGGATCGCCCGGCTTCACCGCCTGCACCGAGACGCTGAAGATCCTCCACCACGCGGGCGGATTCGAGTCTATCGAGTCCCTGCGCGATTGCGACACGATCGAGCCCTATCGCCCCCTTTAGCGTCGCCGTGCCGCGCAAGCGACCACGACCGCCGCAAACGCGAGAAGCGCGAATCCGGGTCCGGGCGTGCTCGAGGCGGGAATGTCGACGCCGTACGCGAGCGCGGCTTCGCGCGAGACGGCCTCGATGTGGAGGGGCGGGCGGTCCTCGTGCTCGAGGCCGAGCGTCGCGGACGCGATCGTCATCTCGTACACGCCCTCGCGGCCGAAGCGCGTCTCGAGGACGAGGCGTCCCGCGCCGTCGCTCTTGAGCGGAACCTCCGCGTGGAAGGCGCGCTCGCCCGTCGCGGGGTCCCAGCGCACGAGGCGCGCGCGAGCGTCCTTCACCTCGGGCGCCGCGCCGCCCTGCCTCCAGTCGCGGATGTCGATCTTCTGGCGGCCCAGGTTGTCGGCGGCGACGAGGCCCGCGCCGCGGCCGGGCGCGATGTCGAACATCCAGCGCGCGGCGCCGTAAACGTCGACGGGGAACTCGAGGCTCGTGTTCTGGGGAAGGAGCGTGACGTTGAGATGCCAGCGGCCCCGGGCGGGGAAGTCCGCGTCGAGGACCCACGTGTCGCGCGCGGCGGGTTCCGCTTCGGCCGTCGCGGTCGCGTTTGCGGGCGAGCGCCACGAGACCCGGATGGCTTCGACGCCCGTCCCGGACGTCGCGAACGGGTCCCGGTTGTAGACCGTGACCTGGAAGCGGAGGTCCGTCTCCGCGGTGAGGATCGGGGGCGCGGGGGCGGGCGTCTGCACGAACACGTAATGCTCGCCCGCTTCGCGGCCCTGGCGGTAGCCGCCGTCGTGGCCGCCGTGCGCGACGACGCCCTGGGAAAGGGCGAGGAGCGCGATCAGGAAGGCGAGCGTGCCGGGGGCCCGTCCGGGGCGCATGGGGACGGAGCCGGCGTCTTTCGTATAGAGCCTTCCGGTGCAGGCGTCGCGCTCAAGGCCCTTCGCGCACGCGGAGGAGGTCGCGCACGCGCGCGAGCGCGTCGGGCGCGCCCGCGAACATGACGCGGTCGCCCGTGCCGAGCCGGATGTCCGGCGCGGGGTCGACGCGGCTGCCGTCCTTGCGGGACAGCCAGGCGACGCGGGCGCCCGTGCGCTCGCGCAGCTTGAGGTCCCCGAGCGCCGCGCCGATCGCGGGCGAGGATCCGGGGATCGCGATCTCCTGCGTCGAGAGCGGAATGCGCGTCGCGCCCTCGCGATGCTCTCCGCCCCGGGCCTGGAGGAGGTCGCGGGCGCGGTTCAGCTGCTCGCGCTTCCCCACAAGGATCACGCGGTCGCCCGGGAGGAGCGCGAGGTCGGGGTGCGGGTTCGGCACCGCGGAGGCCCCGCGCTGGATCGCGAGGACGGTCGCGCCCGACCGCTCGCGCAGGTGCAGGTCGCGCAGGCTCGTGTAGGCGCCCCACGACCATGCGTGGATGGGCACGTCCTCGACGTCGACGCCCCAGGGATACTTCTCGCGCAATCGTCGCACGTGCGGCGTCTCCCAGTCGCCGCCGAGGAGCGTGTCGAGCGTCTCCTCGGTCCAGACGTAGAGCTTCTCGGCGCGCTGCCAGAGGAGGAAGCCCGCGACGCCGACGACCGCGAGGCTCGCGGCGAGGACGATGGGGTTGCGCGGGAGCGGGAACGGGTGCACGGCCCAGGCGAGCCACGCGGAGAGCGCGAGCAGGAGGCCCGCGCCCACGAAGGCGGCGGCGCGCGCCGCGATGCGCGGGAATCGGCTTGCGAGGACGCCGCGCACGATGCGGCGCGGGTTGAACATCTGCGCCCGCGCGAGGTCGCGCGCGAGGGCTTCCGTCGCCTTCGCGAACGCGACGATGATGGGAAGCCCGAGGAGGCCGATGAGGATGATTCCGCCGGCGCGCCGCGCATCCTCGCCGAAGGTCACGGGGCCCGCGACGTCAGGAACGCCCTTGTCGAGCCAGAGCGAAGCGTACCCGCCCGCGATGAAGAGCCCGATGAACCACGCGCTGTAGACGAGCATCCTCGAGGCGCGACGGCTCACGACGCCCGGAAGGAGCTCCGTGCTCGTGGTGGCCCGCTGGGCGGCGCGCGTGTAGGCGTCCCCGGCGTCGGTCACGACGCGGGGCACCCTGGACGAGAGGAAGGAGACGACGCGCGGCGTGCTCGCGATGAGGTACGGCGAGAGGAGCGTCGTCAGGGCGCAGACCGCGACGGCGACCGGGTAGAGGAAGGGCGCCGTCACGCCGAGCGTCAGGCCGAGCGCGGCGATGATGAACGAGAATTCGCCGATCTGGGCCATCGAGAAGCCGACCTTGAGGCTCGTCTCGCCCGGGGAGCCCGCAAGGAAGCTGCCCACGCTGCACGCGATGACCTTTCCGACGATGGTCGCGACGCTGATGAGGAGGATCGGGACCGCGTATTCGACGAGGACGCGGGGATCGATGAGCATGCCCACGGCCACGAAGAAAACGGCCGTGAAAAGGTCCCGCATGGGCACGATCTTGTGCTCGACGCGACGCACGGCGTGGGATTCGGCGATGATCGCGCCGATGAGGAAGGCGCCGAGCGCGAGGCTGAAGCCGAGCTTGACGGCGAGGAGCGCCGCGCCGAAGGCGAGGCCCACGACCGTGATGACGAGGACCTCCTCGACCTGGAACCTTGAGACCCAATCGATGAGCCTCGGCACGAGGACGAGGCCGATCGCGGCCGTGATGAGGACGAAGAGGAGGACGCGGCCGCCGACGTAGCCGAGGGTCGTGATCTCGAGGTTCCCCTCGCCGAAGCCGGAAAGGAGGGCGATGAGGACGATCGCGAGCAGGTCCTCGACGATGAGGATGCCGAAGGCGAGCTCGGCGAACTCCTCGTTCATCTCGCCGCGCTCCATGAGGACCTTCACGATGATGGTCGTCGAGGAGATGCTGAGGATCGCGCCGAGGAAGACGGAGTTCATCATGCCCCAGCCGAGCCACATGCCGATCTGGTAGCCGACGGCGATCATGATGAAGATCTCGAGCGTCGCCGCGACGATCGCGGGGAGGCCGACCTTCTTGAGCTTCCTGAGGTTGAACTCCAACCCCAGCGCGAACATGAGGAAAATGATGCCCAGTTCCGCGAGGGCGTCCACGGACGCGCGGTCCGAGATGAGGGCCATGGGCGAGGCGAGCGGACCGATCACGAATCCCGCGAGGATGTACCCGAGGACGACCGGCTGCTTCAGCCGGTAGAACACGATCGTGGTCGCGGCGGCGACGACCATGACCACGACGAGATCCTGGAGGATCGCTGCACCCATCCGAACCGAAGCAGGGCCGGTCGGCCGATAAAAGCGCTCGCATTTTGATCCCGCGCGGCGGACGCCGCGGGCGAGGCCTTTTCGCCCCGGGACGCCTCCCGGGCGCGTGGCGACGGGACTCGTCCTCGCGGGCGGCGCGAGCCGGCGCATGGGCCGCGACAAGGCCACGCTCGACGCGGACGGCGCGCCGCTCCTCGTCCGCGTCGCGTCGGCCCTCGGCCGCGCGGGCGCGACCGAGGTCCGCGTCGCCCTCGGCGATGCCTCGCGCGAGGCCCGCTACCGCGCGCTCGTTCCCCACGCGCGCTTCGTCGCCGACGCCGTCGCCGACGGTGGACCCGTCGCCGGGCTCGTCGCGGGCCTCGCGGACGCGCCCGCGGGACCCGTCCTCATCGCGCCCGTCGATGCGCCCTTCCTCGCCCCCGCCGCGTATGGGCCGCTCCTTCGCGCCCTCGAGGGGCGCGATGCCGCCGCCTGGACGAGCGCGCGCGGGTCGCGCGGGGGCGTCGCGTGGCTTTTCGGCGTCTTCGACGCGCGCCGCGCCGGCGCCGTCCTTGCGGCGGCCCTCGCGGCCGGCGAGCGCGAGGTGGCGGGCGCCTGCCGCGGCCTTAACGCCGCGTTCCTTCCCGAGCAGGACCTCCTCGCGATCCCGGGCGGCAAGCGGCATCTCGACAACTGGAACGAGCCCGGCGACGTCGTCGCCCCCCGCTGACGTCGCGTGGCGTCAGATAGAAATGGACCGAGGCGTTTCGCGGCCCGGGATTCGACATGACCTACAAGCTCCCCGACCTTCCCTACGCCTTCGACGCGCTCGAGCCCGTCATCGACACGCAGACGATGCAGATCCACCATGGAAAGCACCACAACACGTACGTCACGAACCTGAACAAGGCCATCGAGGGCAAGAGCGACCTCGACGGCAAGAGCGTCGAGGCCCTCATCGCGGACCTGAGCAAGGTTCCGGCGGACATCCGCAACGTGGTCCGCAACAACGGCGGCGGCCACGCGAACCACAGCCTCTTCTGGGAGCTCATGGCCCCGAAGGGCAAGGGCGGCGAGCCCTCCCCCGACCTCAAGGCCGCGATCGACCGCGACCTCGGCGGCCTCGCGAAGCTCAAGGAGTCCTTCGCCGCCGCCGCGACGGGCCGCTTCGGCTCGGGCTGGGCCTGGGTCATCGTGGGCGCCGACGGCAAGCTCCAGATCACCTCGACGCCCAACCAGGACAGCCCGCTCATGGGCGGCGGCGTCGTCGAGAAGACGGGCACGCCGATCCTCGGCCTCGACGTCTGGGAGCACGCGTACTACCTGAAGTACCAGAACCGCCGCGCGGACTACGTCACCGCGTGGTGGGACGTCGTGAACTGGAAGAAGGTCAGCGAGCTCTACGCGAAGGCCAAGAAGTGAGGCCGCCGGGGGCCTTCCGCCCCCGCGCCTAGGCGTCCTCGCCCGCGCGTCCGACCTGGCCGCCCCGGAACGTGTAGGTCTGGCGGCGGCCGCGGCACGTGACGCAGCCGTGGAAGAGGAGGTTCTCCGCCTCGTCGACCCGCACCTGCTTGTACTCGGTGTGGCATCCGGGGCAGGAGACCGTGATCCGGCGCATCCGGGCGCCCATGTCGCCGTCCCCTTGTAAGCGTTTTGAAAGCCGCGCGGGAAGCGGCGAGAACCTTTGTCCGTCCTGCGGTCGCAAGCGGACGGCATGACGGTCTACAAGGTGGTCGAGGTGGTCGGGACGTCGAACACGAGCTTCAGCGACGCCGTGCGGGCGGCCGTGTCGCGCGCGACCGAAACGCTCGACGAGGTGCGCTGGTTCGAGGTGAAGGAGTTCCGCGGTTCGGTCGAAAACGACGGGATCTCGGAGTTCCAGGCCAAGGTCGACGTCGCGTTCCACGTCCGGCCCCACGAGGAACCTCGCGAGAAGGCCGCGGCCAAGGGCGGTCAGACCGGGCGCGATGCCCGCCTCCACGAGCGGGGGGCCTGAGCGGGGCTCCGCCTGCCCGGTTGGCGACAGGGTTATGCGGGCGGAGTCCCCCGCGAGCGAAGGGGAACTCCATGGACGCCGTGTCGCCCGAAATGGTGCTGGGAAAGGAAGTGCGCAACGTGGGCGGCGTCAAGGTCGGCGCCGTCGTGGACGTGGGGCTCCACGACATGCGGCGGGTGAAGTTCCTCGTCATCGAGGATGCCGTTCCGGAGCGCTTCGTGCGCGTCGACATCAAGGACGTCTCGTCGGTCTCGCCCACCACGGTGACCGTCCGGGTCATGGCGGAATAGCCGACGTCCTGGGGCCGCTTTCCAGGAAGCGGGCCACCTCCTCGAGCGTCGGGTGATCCCCGCTCATGCCGGAGACGTAGAGCCCCGCGACCGCGTTCGCGAGGACGAGCCGCTCGGCGGGGGCGAGGCCGAGCAGGTGTCCCGTCAGGTTGCCCGCGTTCCACGCGTCCCCCGCGCCCGTCACGCGCCGGCAGTGGACGTCGAACGTGGGGACGACCGCTTCGCCCGCGCGTCCGAAGCTCGCCGTGACGCTCGACGTATGGTAGTCGAGCGTGCCCGAAAGGGTCCCCGCGAACGCCCGGGCCTCGTCGACCCCGGCTTCGACGGCGCCCGTGAAGTGGCGCAGCTCGTTCTCGTTCACGCCCAGGACGTCCACGTCCTTCGAGCGCAGGAGATCCCCGACGAGCGTCGGGATCTCGGCCGCGCGCGGAGACGGATCGCCCGTGTCGATCGCCGTCCGGGTCCCCGCTTTGCGGGCGACGCGGAAGACCTCCTGCGCAAGTTCGGTGCCGCCTTCGCGGGTGAGCGTCCAGTTCGCGACGAGCACGAGGTCGGAGGCCTCGATGAGCGTCCAGTCGTTCTGGTCGAGGTCGTCCACGCCGAATGTCGCGACGGAGCCCGGCCAGTTCAGCATGACGTTGCGCCGGGCGGCGCCCGGCACGTCGAACTCGAGCGCCGTGGTGACCGCGAGATCGCCGGTGGGCTTCACGCGCGCGAGGTCGACGCCCGCGCGCCCGAGCGTCTCGGAGAGGACCGTCGCGCCGAAGGGCGAGGTCCTCGTGATGAGGTGGCTCTTCACGCCCAGGCGCGCGAGCGCGAGCGCGGTGTTCGCGGCGTTGCCGCCCGTCGAGAGACGCTGGGGAAAGCCGGGAAGGTTTCCGCCCCCCTGCCCGTGCACGCGCCCGATCTCGGGCATGATGTCCGCGTGGCGGGGGAGCGTGACGAAATGGTCGACGAAGAAATCGGGGAGCGCGACCACGTGCAGACGGCCGGGGTCGGCCTCGCGGAGCTTGCGCGCGAGCGCCGGGAGATCCATCATTCGCGGGCCCGAGGCGCGTCGATCATGAAAAAGCCTGTCCTCTCGTCCGTCGAACCGCCGCGCGAGGGTCGTCTCCGTGACACGTCCGGCGGGCGTTCCGGAAGACTATTTAGCCGGTCGGGAGTCTTGGCGTCCGTGATCACGCTCCTCACCGGAAACTCGCGCGTGCTGCTTGCCGTCGACGAGGCCGGAAACTGGTCCCAGCTCTACTATCCTTATGCCGGCCAGTACCAGCACGTCCGCGAGACGAAGCTCGGTCTGTACGACGCCGACAACGAGGAGTTCGCCTGGCTCGGCTCCCCCGGCAACGGCTGGCGCGTCGAGCAGGAGCCCGTCGCCCACTCGAACGGCGCGGTCACGCGCCACCTCGGCGACGGCCTGACGGTCGAGGTCACCGACATGGTGCACTCGAACCACGACCTCATCATCCGGCGCATCGCGCTCAAGAACGGCCGCGACACGACGCGCCGCCTGCGCGTCTTCTCGTACCACTCGCTCACCATCGCCGAGTCGATGTACCAGGACACGGCGTACTGGGACGACGAGCGCCGGACCCTCAACCATTACAAGCGCAACTACTACTTCCAGCTCCGGGGCGTCCCCGATTTCGACGCCTTCACCTGCGGCGAGCACACGCTCAAGGGCCTCCAGGGTTCCTACGTCGACGCCGAGGACGGCAAGCTCGAAGGCGGGCGCATCAGCCACGGCGCGGCGGACTCCGTCGCGCAGTGGAACGTCACGATCCCCCCTTCGGGCGAGGCGACGGTCTACCTCCAGGTGATGCTCGGCCACTCGCGGCAGGAGGTCAACCAGTTCTACGCGTACCTGAAGGGGCGCGAGGTGAACGGGCTCGCGCGCGAGGCCACGGACTTCTGGGCGCATTGGATCCGCAACAAGAATCTCCGGGTCCCGACCACGCTTAGCGAGGACGCGAAGCGCGTGTACGAGCGCAGCGTCTTCGTGCTGCGCAACTGCAGCGCCGGAAACGGTTCCATCATCGCCTCGCCCGACCCGCGCACGCTCAAGTCCGGCGGCGACACGTACAATTACAACTGGTGGCGCGACGGCGGCTACATCTCGAAAGCGATGGACGAGGTCGGCCTCTACGACAACGCCCACCGCTGGCTCAAGTTCGCGATGGCGTGCCAGGAGCAGGAGGGGTACTTCCTGCACCGCCACTTCCCCGACGGATCCGTGGGATCGACGTGGCACCCGCCGCCCTTCATCCAGATCGACCAGACGGCGACGGTCATCTCCGCCGCGTGGCACCACTTCAAGCGCCACGGCGACCTCGACGAGCTGCTCGGGCTCTGGCCGCTCATCAAGAAGGGCGCGAACTTCCTCGAGCGCTTCGTCGATCCCTCGATGGGGCTCCCGCTCCCGAGCTTCGATCTCTGGGAGGAGAAGAAGGCGAATTTCACGTACTCCACCGCCGCGGTGTACCACGGTCTCGAGCGCGCGGAGCGCATCAGCGAGCAGCTCGGGAAGAGCCTCGGACGCTGGCGCCTGAGCGCGGAGTCGATGCGCGAGAGCGCGCTGAAGCACATGTGGAACCCGGCCCGCAAGGCGTTCTACAAGAGCCTCGATCCGAAGGAGGACACGCTCGACGCCTCGACGCTCCTCACGATCAAGCTCGGGCTCCTCCCGACGACCGATCCCCGCGCCGAGGACCTCGTGCGGACCCTCGAGAACCGGCTCTGGGTCAAGGACACGGGCGGGCTCTGCCGCTACGAGAACGACCACTACTACGGCCACGAGAACCCGTGGCTCATCTGCACGCTCTGGCTCGCCGAGGCCCATCTCATGCTCGGTCGACCGGAACGATGCCGCGAGCTCATCGAGTGGACCGCCCGCACGGCAAGCTCGACCTACCTGCTGCCGGAGCAGCTCGACGCGCGCACCGGGCAGCACACGAGCGTGACGCCGCTCGTGTGGAGCCATTCGACCTTCATCGACGTCGTGAACAAGTACGCCCGGGCCATCGAGGGCAGCGAGGACGGCGAGTGAGCGTCGCGCGAGTCGCCTGCGCGGCCGGTAGCCGCAGACTTTAATTACGCTCCCCCGCCTGTCACGCCGTTTGGAATTGTTGGAGGGTTACGCCTGAAGATCGCGATGATCGGGTGGGAGTTTCCGCCCTTCATGGCCGGGGGGCTCGGCATCCACTGCCTCGAGCTCACGACCGAGCTCGCGAAGCAGGGCGTCGAGATCGATTTCTACATGCCGCGCATGGAGGGATCGGAGGGGTCCGAGCGCGTCGGCGCGCAGCATCGGCACCTCAACATCATCGAGGTCGAGGCCGAGGGCGGGCTCACCCCGTACGGCCCCGTGGGCCGGCGCGGCTACGACGAGGCCTTCAACGCGGCCGTCTGGCAGTACAACCAGCGCGTCAAGCAGGCCTTCTCGAGCCGCGGCGTCGACCTCGTCCACGGGCACGATTGGATCACCGCCGACGCGGCGGAGGCCGTTGCGCGCAAGATCGGGAAGCCTTTCGTGTGGACCTGCCATTCGACCGAGCACGATCGCAGCGCGGGATTCTTCCCGCAGCAGTGGATCATCGACGCCGAGCGCCGCGCGACGCGCGAGGCGGACCGCGTCATCGCCGTGTCCTCGTACACGCGCCAGCAGCTCATCGACCGCTACGGCGGCGATCCGTCGAAGATCGACGCCGTCCACAACGGGGTCGACTTCTCGAAGTTCGCGAACCACGTCCACCGCGACTACGCGCGCGGCTCGAAGAACGTGCTCTACCTCAGCCGCGTCTCGCGCCAGAAGGGTCCGCTCTTCTTCATGCAGGCCGCCCGGAAGGTGCTCGACGTCGACCCGTCGGCCCGTTTCGTCGTCGCGGGCAAGGGCGAGATGCTGCCCGAGTGCGTCGAATACGCCGTGAGGAACGGCATGGTCGACCGCGTGACCTTCACCGGCTTCGTCCCCGACGCCGAGGTGCAGCGGATGTACGAGGGGTGCGACGTGTACGTCCTCCCGTCCGTGTCCGAGCCGTTCGGCATCTCGGTCCTCGAGGCCATGACCTCGGGCCTGCCCACGATCGTGAGCAAGACGACCGGCGTCGGCGAGGCGCTGAGGCACGTCCTGCGCGCGGAATACTGGGACACGCACGAGATGGCGGACCAGATCATCCGCGTGCTCGACTCGAAGGCCCTCCGCGAGGAGCTGGGCCGGAACGGCGCGCTCGAAGTCCGCAAATTCACGTGGGCCGCCTGCGGCCGCCGCACGCTCGACACGTACCGCCGCGCCGCAGGCGCGGCGCCGAAGGAGGTCGCCGCTTGACGTCCGTCTGCTTCTACTTCCAGGTCCACCAGCCGATGCGCCTGCGCCGCCTGCACGTCTTCAACATGCCGCAGGGGTACGACTACTGGGACCACGCGAAGAACCGCGCCATCTTCGACCGCGTCTCCGACAAGTGCTACCTCCCCGCGAACAGGCTCCTTCTCGACCTCGTGAAGCGGCACGACGGGAAGTTCAAGATCGCCTACTCGCTCTCCGGCACCTTCGTCGAGCAGGCGCGTCAATTCCGCCCCGAGGTCCTGGAATCCTTCCGGGCCCTCGCCGACACGGGCCACGTCGAGTTCCTCGACGAGACCTATTACCACAGCCTCGCCGGCCTCTGGTCCGATCAGACGGAGTACGTCGAGCAGATCGCGGAGCACCGCGACCTCATGCAGAAGGAGTTCGGCGTGAAGCCGACGAGCTTCCGCAACACGGAGCTCATCTACGACAACCGCATCGCGGCGACGATCGAGAAGCTCGGCTACAAGGCCATCGTGACGGAGGGCACGGAGAAGATCCTGGACTGGCGTTCGCCGACCTTCGTCTACAAGCCGGCGCGCGGCGGGTCGAACCTCAAGGTGCTGCTCAAGCAGTACCGCCTTTCGGACGACGTCGCGTTCCGCTTCTCGAACCAAGGCTGGCCGGAATGGCCGCTCACGGCGCCGAAGTTCGCGGACTGGCTCGCGAAGACCGAGGGCCACTCGATCAACCTGTTCATGGACTACGAGACCTTCGGCGAGCACAACTGGCCCGAAACCGGCATTTTCCAGTTCCTCGAGCATCTCCCGAAGGAGGCGCTCGCGCGCGGCCTCGACTTCGCAACCCCGAGCGAGGTCGCGACGCGCCACGAGCCCGTGGGCACGCTCGAGGTCCCGTTCGCGATCTCGTGGGCGGACACGGAGCGCGACGTGAGCGCGTGGCTGCACAACGAGATGCAGCACCAGTGCTTCAACGAGCTCCAGGCGCTCGCGCCCGTCGTGCGCGAGTCGAAGAACGACGACCTCAAACACGCGTGGCGTCTCCTGCAGACGAGCGATCATCTCTACTACTGCTGCACGAAGTGGATGGCGGACGGGGACATCCACACATACTTCTCGCCGTACGATTCGCCGTACCAGGCGTTCATCAATTACATGAACGCCATCCAGGACCTCAAGGGGAAGGCGCTCGGCCTCGCGCGGCGGTGACCCGTTCCCGGTCCCAGTCCCGCACCCGGACCCGGTGCTGATGTTTCGTCCCGGCGCACGGTTCCCGATGCCCGGTTCCGGCCCCCGGCGCCCGGTTCCTTGCCCGGTCCCGGTCCCGGTCCCGACACCCGGCGCCCGGAGCCCCGTCGACATGCGGCGCCCGCCACCCGGTTGGACCGGTTTTTCGATGCGCGTGCGACATCGTGGCTTGCGGGGGACTCGCACGGAACCCTTGACCGGTCCATCGAGCGATCCTCTACCTCTGGAAACCCCGTCCCCGGTCGGGAAAACGGGGATGCCATGACAATGCTTGGCGTGTATCGGGAGGCCGAAATGTATTCCGAATCCGTCGTGGTGAGGCCCGTCGAGGCCATCTGGCTCGGACGCGAGCGCGTCGCGCACGCCATCTGGGTCGGTTGATGGCGTCGCTTCGCGTCAGCCTCCTTCTCGGCGCGGCGCTGCTTCTTGTGGGCTGCCTGACCGTCGAGACGGGGACGCGGTACCCGGCGCACTTCGAGATGGACGAGGCGGGGGCGGCCGAGCTCGCGCGCCTCGGACAACGGACCTGCCTCGTGGAGGCGGTCACCGCTCCGACGGCGGCCTGCCCCGAGGAAGCGACCGGGGCGGATCATCCCGCAACCGGCGTCCTCGTTCTGGAGTCCGTCGCGAAGACCGTGGGCCTCGCGCGCTGGCCGGACGCGGACGTCGAAAGCGGGGATGTCGTCGTCAACGATGGCGCGGGGACGGCGCGGATGTCGTGGCAGCACGCCTCGAACGGGCTCGTGGCGCCCCTCATCGCGCCGGGGTTCTCGGACTTCTACGCCCTCCTCGGCCACTACCGCGACGACGAAAGCGACCGCGAGATCCGGTTCAACGGATCGACGCCCGAGAACGAATGGGTCGGCCGCGAGGGCGCCGTCATCGTTGCCTATGTCGATCCCGGCCCGAGACCCGCATATTCGGATCGGGTGAGGCCGACGGAGAACGCGCCCGACTTCCGCTACGTGGACGAAGGGGGCGGCCTCTATCGTGGACAGGACCTTGTCGTCGTGCTCGACGGCTCGCTCCTCCAGACCCTGCGCGTCGTCACCGTTTCCGACGCTCGGCTCGCGCCCGACCGTCCCGAGGGCCCCCCCTTCGTGCCGGGGCCCGGGTCGCGCGTCGACATCGACGACTATGCGGCGCATGCGCCGGGGCCGATCGCGGCCGCGTATGCTCCGTTGGGTCCGGCGGTCGCGTCCGTCGCGAGCCCGAGCCTCGGGACGTGCCCCAACGCGTGCCAGGTGCACCCGGTCCCGCTCACGGGGACGCCGGTTGCGGAGCCCGCGGCCTCCGCGCAGGGGCAGCTCTTCGCGCCCTATCTTCCCGAGTGGCGCGAGGGCAGCGGCAACACGGCGGCCGGCCGTTACGACGCCTATGCCCAGGGCTACACGCCGTGGATCGATCTCCTGCTCCTCACGGGCTATCGCTACGACTTCAACGGCCCGCTCCTCGGCGGCGCGCGCGGCGACGACCCGACGATGGCCCCGGGTTATCTCGGATTCGAGGTCTGGACGGGATTCTGGAAGGACCAGAACGGCGACGGCCACGTGGGCGCCGCGCCCCAGCCCGACCCGTACGAGGGCGGCGCGCGGCCGATGCCGGACGACTACATCCACCACCGGAACGAGTTCGTCCACGCGGATCCGGTCGGGCTCGAGTTCGACACCTTCAACGTCACGTTCATCCCGGACACGGAATGGGGCGCGACGGGCGTTTTCGTCGTCTGGTATGTCTCGGGCGTCTGGTTCGTCCCTTACGCTTTCCCGAACCCGGAGTGCGCCCACATGCCCCTGCCGGGCGACGTCTGCGTCGCGAACTGGTATTCCGGGTCATCTCCCATCGTCATCGAGGCCTTGCGTCCGACATGGACGTCGGATACCACGCCGGGCCACTACAAGATGGCGGTCTACCTGTTCCTCCCCGCGGGGTCGCCCGGCTTCACCGCCTGCACGGACGCTCTGGAGCTTCGCCGCTTCATCGGCGACTCGGAAGTCGCGGACGTGGTGCGCGATTGCGATCGGGTGGCCCCTTTCACCACGTCGGCTTGACGACCATGAACCACACGAGCGCGAGCGCGAGCGCGAAGCTCACGTTCCAGGCGAGCGTATGGCGCTTGCGCGCCGCGTGCGCTTCGTCGGTCCTGCCGGCGATGAGCGCCTCGGCGTAGCGCTTCGCGGCGGGCCCGAGGAACACGCCGCCGAGGACGAAGAGCGCGGCGGAGGCGATGACGCCGCCAAGGATCCAGGACGTGCCGAAGAAGTCCCACACGCCCCACGGGCCGACGGACATGAGGACGCCCGTTGCGACGGTCGTGAGCGCGATGGGGATGTACACGGCCTCGCCGCCCGCGAGGAAGTGCCAGATCGAGGCCCGGGTCGCGACGTCCGCCTTCTCGGCGTGGCGCCGCAGCATGAACTCGACCGCGAAGCTGCCGACGAGGACCGTCGCGCCGAGCACGTGGACCCATTTCAGGACGAGGTAGGGCTCGACCATGAGACCGCCCCACGGCAGGCGTCGTCATCAAGGCATCGGACGGCGCCGCCGGGCGCGAGCGTGCCGCTCGGGTCCCGCTGCGTCGCGCGGCACCCTTGCCGGGCCGCGCCGAGCGCGAGAACGCGGGGCAAAGGGCTTTGCTCCGGATGCGCGCTCGCCGCCCCATGAGCCTTGACCTCCGGGGACGCGTCGCGGTCGTGACGGGCGCCTCGTCCGGCATCGGCCGCGCGATCGCCGAACGCTTCGCGGCGGAGGGCCTCGCCGTCGCGCTCGCGGCGCGTTCGCGGGACGCGCTCGAGGACGCGGCGGCGACGATCCGGAAGGCGAACCCGGAATCCGACGTCCTCGTCGTCCCCGTGGACGTCCGCCGCGAGACCGAGGTGCGCGCGCTTGCGACGCGCGTCTCGGAATGGAAGAACGCGGTGGACGTGCTCGTGAACGCCGCGGGCGTCGGCCTCGCGGGCCGCGTCGCCTCGATGTCCACGAATGACTGGGACGAGGTCATGGAGACGAACCTGCGCGGACCGTTCCTCGTCACCCGCGAACTCCTGCCGCTCCTGCGCGCGCCGGGCCCGCGACCGCGCGCCGTCGTGAACATCGCGAGCGTCTCGGGCCTCGACGGCCGGCCCGGACTCTCCGCGTACTGCGCAAGCAAGTTCGGCCTGCGCGGCTTCTCCCTCTCGCTTGCGTCGGAGGTGAGCGACGAAGGCATCCGCGTCACGGCCGTGAATCCCGGCTACGTGGACACGCCGATGGTCGAGGGCGCGTCGGCCCCCGCCTCCGACATGATGCGGCCCGCCGAGGTCGCCGAAGCCGTCCTCGGCCTCGTGCGGCTCCCCGCGGGCGCGCTCGTCGACGAGCTGACCCTCTGGCCCGCGCGCCTCTATTCGTCCTGACCATGCGATTCACGGTGGAGGCCCTCGCGCGCGTTCCGCCCGCCTACGCCTACGCCTGGTACACCGACTTCAAGGAGAGCGACATGCGGCTCGCGCGGACCCCGGGCCGCCGCAGGGTGATGCGCCTCCCGAACGGCGAGATCGACATCCTCGTCGCCGCGCCGTGGCCGCTCGGGGCCCTCGCGATCGAATACCTCGTGAAGCCCGACGACGCCGCTCTCGCCTACGACGTCGACGTGGGCGGATCGCTGCTCCACGGGCGCGCGCGCTACGCCTTCGAGGCCCACGCCGAAGGCACGCGAATCGTCGTCGCGTGGTCGGTCGAGCGCCGCGGTCTCGCGCTGCTCGCCTGGACGGGCCTCGCCCGGTGGCTCCTTGCGCGCGCGACGCGGCACTTCGTGCGGGCGATGGAACGCGACGCCAGAAGCGGGAAACCTCCCCGCGGTTGATGCCCCGCATGGACCGCCGGAGATCGAAAGGCGCCGACGCGGACGACCTCGAGACGCTCAAGGGCGCCGCGGCGCCGCAGCCGCGCGAGGAGGCGGGCGAGACGAGCGGGCGCACGCACCGCGAGGTGCGCCGGGCCGCGGAGGGCGAGGACCGCGCCAGGCGGGGCCCCACAGACAAGGAAGCCCGGCGCTGAGCGCCCGATGCGCGCCGCCCCCGGGTAACGAGGCCCGTCCCACCCCAATGGTTTTAAGACACCCTGCCTCGTAGGGGCCGCCCGTCGGGGTTCATTCCATGTCCACGCTCCTCAGCAAGCGGCTCCAGGGCCTCGTCGGCTCCCAGGTGATCGTCGTCATGAGCGACCACCGCGCCTTCCGCGGTCAGCTCATCGAGTTCGACGACCAGACGCTCGTCCTCCACGACGTCGTCGAAGGGTCCCCGACCTCGGCCGCGGGCTGGCAGGAGACCACCGTTTCGGCCGCGGTGAAGGAGACCCTCGTCACCTGGCGCGGCACGTTCACGCAGGAATCCTCGAAGCAGAGCGAGATCGTGCGCCTCAAGGACGCGATGATCCAGATCGCCCACGTCCTCCGCGTGTGGCACTGGGACCCGAAGAACATCGCGAAGCCCGAGCACGTCATCCTCGAGGACCGCCCTTCCGCCTCGGCGAAGCCCGCCGGCGCGAAGCCCGCGCCGCGCGAAAGCGGCCGCGGCGGATTCTAAAGGCCGCGACGCCGTCGGTAATCGACGATGAGGATCGCGCCCGCCGCGACGAGCGCGAGCATGCCGAACACGCGCCAGGGCGTCCACCGTCCGAGGTCGCCGAAGTCTTCGCCCGCGAACAGGAACCCGCCCGCGTCGCCGCCGACGGGACGCGGCAGCTCGCGCGGGCCGCCCTGACGCTGCTCGAGCACCACGACGTTGCCGGAGGCGACCCACGTCGCGTCGCCCACGGGACCCGAGGGCCGCGCGTCGATCGTCCAGACGCCGCTTTTCGGGAGCTTCGCGCGGATCGGGATCGCGCCCTCCTTCTCGGGCGTGAACGGGCCGAGGCGCGCGCCGCCCGGTCCGTCGAGGAACACGACGAACGCGCCGGGGCCCGACCAGTTGAACCACGCATCGACGCGGTCCGCGCCGGCCGGCGCGACGAGCGGCACGCGCAGGCTCGCGTCGGGCGTCGAGGGCGCGGCGGTCGTGAGGACGAGGCGCTCGGCGGCCGTGACCGCGCGGCCCTCGTCGTGGAAGGGGACGCGCCGCTCGACGACGACGCTGCCGGGGCTTCCCACGCCCGCGAGCGCATCGAGCGCCGCCGCGACGTCGAGGATGCCGTAGCCGTACTGCGGGTCCGGGCCGCGGCCGCCCGCGTCGCGGGCCGTCGCCTGGAGGAGCGCGCGGACCTCCGCGGGCTTGAGGGACGGGTCGCGCGAGAGCAGGAGCGCGGCGGCGCCGGCGGCCTGCGGGGCGGCCATGCTCGTGCCGTTCATCGCGACGTAGTAGAGGGACTCGCCGGACCGGCCGTTCGCGCCCGCCGTCTGCGACGAGCGCGCGGAGACGATGTGCGTGCCCGCCGCGACCACGTCGGGCTTCGTCCATTCGAGGGGCCGGCGGTCGGCGTCGACCGCGGGACCGCGGCTCGAATACCGCTCGATGCGGCCCTCCTTCGACACGGCCCCCACCGTGATGACGTTCGGGTTCGAGGCTTCCGTCGTGAGCGTCGAGGACCCGTCGGCGCCCTTGTTGCCCGCGCTGAACACGACGACGATGCCGCGGCGGACGAGCTCGTCGCTCGCGCGGATCACGGGGTCGTTGCGGTCGTAGTGCGCATCGGCCTTCTCGCGGCCCCACGAGTTGCTCACGACGCGGATGTTGTGGCGCTCGTGGTTCTCCGCGAGCCACTCGAAGGCGCGCACCGCGTTCGCGGTCGTGAACTCGTCCGAGATGTCGAGCGCGACGAGGCGCGCGCCCGGCGCGAAGCCGCGAAGGCGCTCGCCGCTCGAGCCCGCGCCGGACCCCGCGATGACGCCCGCGATGTGCGTGCCGTGCCCGTCGTCGTCCATGCGCGTCGACTCGATCGCGCCGTTCGGGCGGAAGCGCAGCGCCGCCTCGACGCGGTCCTTGAAGCCGGGGTGGTCGAGGTCGAGGCCCGAGTCCACGATCGCGACCGTGACGCCCGCGCCGTCGAGGCCCGCGGGCGGCGCGACGTCGGCCGCGGCGACGCGGCGCGCCTCGACGAGGTTCATCGCGATCGGTTCGACGGGGTACACGCCAAGAACGCCCGGCGCACCCTTCGCGGCGGCCGCGGCCGAAGGCGCGCCGCGGACGAGCGCGACGCCGACGCTCTCGAACCGCTCGACGACCGCGAGGCCCGGAAGCGCGGACGCGTCCGTCCAGGGCTCGAGCGTCACGAGGTAGCGCCCGTCCGCCCCCGGGTGGGCGGCGGCGAGAGGTCCGAGGAGAGCGAGCACGATGAGAAGCGTCGGGCCGGCACGACCGAGCATCGAGGCTTGGCTTGTTGCGTGGACTACTTAGTGGACGACGCGCGGCGCCCGGGAGACGAGTGGCGCCGGGCCTCGGGAGAAACGGGACGCCCGGGACTGGGGCCCAGGGGCCCAAGGGACACCCGCGCCGAATGGGACGGGGGGCCGGGCGTCGGGACCGGGCCTCGGGTCCGGGACCGGGCGTCGGGCGTCGGGAGCCGGGTGCTGGGACCGGGATTCGGGCTCGTGTCCGGGCGTCGGGTGCCGGGCGCCGGGAAGCGGGACCGGGCGTCAGGACCGGGTCCGGGTCCGGGACCGGGACCGTAGCCGGTGTTCGCGCTCGGGTTCAGAAGGTTGAACGGCGAGGGAGGCGCCCCACGCGCGCCCCCACAAGCCCGCTCGAGAAGGACCGTAGAACCGGAGCACCGTTCGAGAAGAAAACGCGGGTCTCGGCGGGGGTCCAGGGGCGGAGCCCCTGGCGCTGGGGGGTGAGCCGCAGCGTCACGCCGCTGCGGTGAGCACGAATCCGCAGATTCGTGCGGCGTCCAGAGGAGGGGCGCGCGCAGCGCCCCCTCTCTGGCACGGAGTGATCCGCGGCGGTCGCAACCGCCGCGGCGGCGACGTTCTGCGGAACGTCTTCGCCTTGCGTTCTGCGGAACGCTGCGGCGTGCCCGACCCGCAGGTCGGGCGGACATGCGCCGAGGCCTCGCCCGCAGGCGAGGCCGAGGTGTGAAACGCATGCCACGGAGTGCACCGCTGAAGGCCCCGAACCCCGAACCTTTCGTGGCACGAGCCCGCAGGCTCGTGCCACGAAGTGCCCTTCTCTCCGAATTGACGGACACCGGCCGCGCCAGGTGGACGCTCAGCAGCGCGGTAGAGTTGCCCCAGGATGTCCTCGACCCCGCGACCCCACGAACGTCCTGGGTTCACGGTGAGGCTGCTCACTTCCGTGCCTGACCCGGTTCCCGTGGCAAGCGTCGCCCGAGCGATCCTCCGATCGCACGGTCGACGGCCCCGAACCACGAGGGACGAGGTCTCATTGTCGATCCTGGGCTCATCCGCGCCCTGGGGACGCCGCCCCGGCGCTTCAGCCCCCGCGTGTAGGCGATTGCGGGTCACAGGGGACGCCTGGCCCCCCGGCCTATCCGATGCCTTTCGTCTCGGGACGGAGCGAACCGTCCTTGGCCCGCGGGGCGAGCCGCGGGCTGCTAGAGGGGGATCGGTATTAAAGCGTTCGGGACGGGGAGCTTCACGCCTGGGCCGGTGTGCGTTTCCGCCCTGTCGCGTCGGCGCGAGCTCGCTGTCCAGTCGCCACAAGCAGGGCCTTGGGCCGGTGCATCGGATTCGCCCGGAAGCGCAGCCCTCTGACCCCACGGCCCGGTCCTCCCGGGGTGGTCCACCTTCAACTCACGGGCTTCAGTCGCGGGAAATCCAATCTGGCATGATGATGAATCAGGTCTCCCCCGGGAACTTCGGATCCAGCACGAAGAGGATGGGGCGGCTGTTGCCGGGCCTCTCGATTTCGCAGACTTCGCCACGCTCTTCGAAGAGGGGCACAGGCTGGCATTTTTCAGATGGCTCGTTTCCCGCGGTGTAGTAGTCGATGCCCGCGTAATCAAACGTCCACACGCCTCGTTCGTTCTTTCCTTCGGTGCTTCCGAGGAAACCACAGCCCCTGGAGCCCTTGCAGGCGACCGTCTCGCCGGATGGCTTTTGGTAGGCGTAGGTGTGGAGCGGGACGGGGGGCGGGAACGTGGGGCAGAGGAAGGTCCAGGTTCCCGTGTACCCGATGCACCAGAGGCGAGTATAATAGGCCGAATCTTCGTAGATGCCGAACAGGCGGTGCTTCACGTCGATCGAGGTCGTGACGGGACCCGTGAAGCGCGCGCCGACGGCTTCGTTCTCGTGCGCGAGGCTCAAGGGACCTCGGAAATCGCGTTCGGTCAGGAATTGGATCTCGTGACCCTCGATTGTCTCGATGACGCGATCGTGGGTCCCGTTGAGGTAGAAGGTGACGTTCGTGAAGAGGCCGATGTGGTAGAAGACGAAGTGGAATCGGCCGGTAGGAAAGTCGCGGAATGAAACGCTGAACTGGGTGGGGGTTTCGTCGCCGCGGTACATGTCGTTCGTGCCGGGGAACGTGTCGGACTCGATGTTGTACGGCCCCACTTCAGATTGGATGAATGTGCCATTTCCGCGAAGGCCCGTGCTATACATGACGAGCCCGAAGAGGGTCTTTCCCTTCTCGTCATAGATGAGCATCCCCGTCGCTCCTTGGTCGTGGCGTGGTCCCATGGCCAGCGTTACGTTGAACTTGGGGTCGACGTGATCGACGGCGATCGTCTGATAGGAGCCCGATTCGACCGCCGTGGCGATGATGACGTTCGGCCAGGGGTTTTCACTCTCGGCCGCTCCCGCGGGTTGGCTGCTCGCGGTCGTTGCGAGGATCAAGAGCGTGATGAGGATGGGTTGTTTTTTCATTCGGGCAGCTCCTCGACGAAGATCGAGCGAGGTCCGACGACGACCACGCAGTATCCCGAGCAGACGCTGTCCCTCGTCGTCAGGTATTGACCCTGATAGAGCGTGATCTCGCACGTCGCCCAGAACTGCACAAGGGTTCCATCAAACGGCACCTCCAGCTTTGCAATCGCGTGCGACATGCACGGCACGCCGCCCTTCACGATGAGGCGGTGCCCGTCCTCGCCTGCTGAAGCCGTGGAGGCGGTGAACCATTCATAAGGTACCGCGTCGGCGAGGGGTTCCATCTGGCTTTCCGTGCCGCAGTGGGTCGTGAGGGGTCCGACCCAGGCAACGAACAGGACGCACGTGACGAAACCCTCATTGTACTCGGCCTGGAGCGGGGAGAAGCACCGATAATCAGTCGGCCATCCATTCTCTTTGGGCCACGTCGAGAGGCCCGTGCACTCGGGGAGCGCGCTGCCGCCGATCGCGTAGCACACCCCGGATCCGGTTCCCACGAAGACGCATTGTCCGAGGGCCATCGCGCTTCGTGTGTCCGAATACCCGCGACATTGCGGCCCCGTCGACGTGCACGAGGCCCACGCGCCGCCACAGTTGGCGGTGATCGTGCCGCCATTCCCGACGACTTCGAGTTCGCCGCCGTAGTAGCAGTTGAAGGTGCAGGTCCGTTCGGCGGCATCGACGCGGCACGTCTGGTATCCCACGGGGCCGTCCTCTTCGGGCTCGGACGAAAGCGCCGAGGGTAACGTCGCGAGAAACGCCAGGAGCCCCAACGCGATCGCCTGAACCTTCATAGCGGGTTGCCTCCCGGGAGGGTCACGTCGGCGACGAGCAGCCACGCCATGCCCGCGCCGGCGGTGCCCCGCGTGGTGCCGTCGATCCCGAACGCGTGTATCCCGCCTCCGAGGTCATCCTCGACGAGCGAGCACGGGCAAGCCCGGGTCTGCGTCGGACCCTCGTACGTCATCGCGTACTCGGCCGCCGATCCGGGTCCGATCGCCGCGGCTCGATCGAAATGCCCCACGAGGCGGCGGTGGGCCTCAACCTCGAGGCGAGCGCCGTGCACGTGCGCGAATCCGACGTTGCCCACCTGGGCGGAGACCTGCAGGTCGCCATTGAATTCATCCATCGTCGCGGCCACGACGGAATCTCCGCGGTCCTCGGCGAGAATCGTGAGGTTCTCTCCCGCGAGGCTCACGCGCAAGGTCTCAGGTTGCGCCCCCGCGGTCCAGGCCGCGACGATGAAGACGTTTCCAGTCTCAGAGCAGGGGGCACAGGTCGCAACGCGCGAGAGGGCGAGCGTCCGCTCGTGGCCGATACCCGGCGCGATGGCATTCTTTCCGAGGAGGTTCGCAGAAGCGGACCGGAAGTCGCGGAACTCCGCGCCGCTTGCGAGCGCGCGACCCGTGTGATCGAAGAGGGCGAGGCCGAGCCCCGCAAGATCATCCTCGGCTTCGACGAGGGCGTGGACGCTGATCTTGGCGTCGTCGACGGCGATCCGCCACGTTTTCCATTCCGCTGTTCCCCCGGCCGGGGGCGCGAGCGGGACGCCGATGGCGATGGGCTGGGCGACAAGGGCTGCGAGCGCGACCATCGTGACGAGCTTGGTCTTTTGGATTCGCATGAGGTCACCTTAGAGGTTGTCGGGCGTTGCTTCGATAAGCTCGGAGACGCACGTTTGTGGGTTCTCGTGACCGACGAACGCGGTCGTCAGAGCCGCGATGGGCCCGGGGAAGTGTGAGCCGGACACGATCATCCATGAGCATGTTCGGGCTTCGATCAGGGCGGAAGTCGCATCGCCGGAGAGCCAAAAGGTCGCCGTTGTACCGCATGGCTGCGGGTCAGCTTCGTTGTCAGGGCAGCATGCCTCTAGATCTGCCATCGTGTATCCGCTCACCACGAGGTAACTTCCGCAAGATCCTGGCGTGACGAGGAGGACGGCACTCCATTCCCAAGGACCCCCGGGCGAAACCGGCTTGTCCTCGACAGTGCCGTCGGCGCATCCGAGAATCATCCACTGCGGCGGGGCAGGGGGAACGTCGATGTAACGTGTGGAGCACGCGGTGGTGTGCTCGCTGGTTGCTGCTTCGGCCGGGATCATGCTGCCGAGGAAGGCTGCCGCGAGGCAGAGCGCGCCCACTGGCCATCGCACCATCTTCAGACCTCCCGGGGGCAGTAGTCGGTATAAGGAATTCCGAACAGGTCGGAGGTCGACGCCTGCGAACCGAGGACCATGTGGAACGTCTTCAAGTGGGCGCGCATGCCGCCCGGCGCACAGGTTGTCGGGACCTCGTGGAGTTGGGTCCCGAAGCAGAGACTCTGCGATGCGGTGTTGGGGCAGCACGTGAACGTGCTCCACTTGTTCTCGGAATCAAAACCTTCGGAATCCGAACCTGGATAGCCGATCGTCAGTGTCGCGCACATTCCGGGTTGGGCGATGACGGTCACGGTCCAGGGCCACGTGCAGTCCGGCGTGCAGACCAAGCCAGCCTCCGAGACGGTCCCGCTGGCGCAGCCGACGATGATTGTCCCGTGAATGGCGCACGCGGACAACGGCTTCGCTTCGGCTTCGACGGTTCCTACCAGGGCCAGACCGAGCACGGCGGCCGCGATTCCCAAGCCTGCAATTCGGTGCATCGGGAGAGAGAGAGAGAGAGAGTAAAAATGTATCGATAGGCCTTCCATATTCGGGTTGGTCGTTGGGCGCCTTTTACGCCGCCACGGGTTCCGTCGCAAGCGCGCGGCGCAGCTCCGGAAGCGCGGGCGCGCCGTCCGCGACGACGCCGTCGAGCTTCGCGAGCACGGGCCCGAAGGCCTCATTGAGGCGGGCGCGGTCCGCGAAGAGGCGGGCGCTGCGGCCCTCGCGGCGCTCGACGACGAGGCCCGCGTCCACGAGGCGCTTGAGGTGCCAGTTGATCGTCGTCGCGGTCACGCCGAGGCTCTCGGCGAGCGCGGCGCGGTACGTGCCCGGCGAGGCGAGGATGGCTTCGAGCACGCGCATCGCCTCCGCGTTCTTGAGGAGCGGGAGGACCTTGCGCTCGGACTCGGTGAACGCGCCGCCGTTCTTGTAGTAAGCGAGGCGGCCGGCCTCGTTCGCGAGCACGAGCATGCGCGCCTCGACGAGGCGGTCGAGGTGGTAGCTCGCGGTGGAGTAGGAGACCGACGCCACGCGCGCGAGGTCCTGGACACCGAGGCCCGGGTTCGCCGAGACCGCGTCGTAGATCGCCTTGCGCGTCGCGTTCGCGAGCGTCGCGGACTCGCGGATGCGGTGGTAGAGGATCCACGCCGCGAGGCCGAGGACGCCGGTCGCGGCCGTCGCGGCCGCGATCTTCACGGGGTCGTCGCCCGATCGCGCGGGCGCCGAGACGGACGCGGTGGAGGTGGAGGACGAGGCCTTCGGGGTCGAGACCGTCGCGGGGGCGTCGGACCGGTCGGGGACGACAAAGCGGATCGCAGGCGCGAGCACCGGGGCCGCGTCCGAGGCGAGCGCCGCCGGGGCCGAGAGGAGCGCGCCCGCGGCGATGTCGCCGGTTCGCGCGCCGAGGCTTCCGAAGGCCGGCGCTTCGGTGACGGTCACCTCGAAGCGCGCGGATCCGAGCCCGGAGCCGTCCTGGCGCTCGATCGCGAAGACGTCGCTTGCCGCGTGCGCGGCGTCCCCGATCGGCGAGTCTTCGGGGGTCGAGAGGGCGGGGGAAACGGCGTCCATCGCGGCGCCGAGGGCGGCGTCGACTTCGGGCGTGTCGAGCGCGGGGAAGTGGTCGCCGAGCGAGCGCAGCGCGGCGGGGACGGGCGCGAAGCGGCGCTCGGCCTCGCCGCCGAGGCCCGCGGGGGCGGGCGCGACGACGTAGGTCGGCTCGGACCCGAGAAGGCCGTTGGAGTCCACGACGAGAACCAAGGTCCCGTCCGACTCCTCGACGAGACGGAGCGACGGCATCGGGGGCGACTCGGCGGCCGCGGCGGCGGGCATCGCGGCGACGGCGAGCAGGGCGACGAGCGCAGGCGCCAGGCGCCTGAGCCCCTGGAAACGGAGCATGTGACGCATCGGTCTCATTCCTCCAGCAGGGAGGGCAACGACCGGACCGTTCCTCTGGGGGGTATTAAGGATTGCGTACCACGGGGCGCTCAACCGTAGCGGAACGCGACGTCGAACGAGCCCACGGTCGGCATATCGTAGGACACGGAAAAGAAATATCGACCGGCGGGGAAGGGTTCGGCGTGCCAGGTCCGGCATTCTGACGGACCTGGTGCGGACACCCAGATGCCGTGGGACGTGCAGCTCAACCGGGCAAGGACCTGGTCGGTCTCGGCGTGCGTCGCGATCGCGTGGAGGGTCCCGACGTAACCCCAGCGCCGCATCGTGATCTCGAGGCTCTTGAGCGGGTAAGGCCCCGCGAGGCAGCCGTCGAACGGGGCGTCGCCCCGGCACGTGTAGGTCTTCGTCGGCGGAGGGCCCGCGCCGAGCGCGATCGCGGCGGCGGGCGGCGTCGGTTCGAGCGCCTCGCCCATCGAGGGCTCGCGGGCCGTCGCCGGTGCGAGGGCGAGGGGCAAGGCGACGAGGAGGGCGAGGACGGGAAGGATGGACCGCGATCGCCGGGGCTCCACGCGCAACACCTTGCGCGGACCGTGCCCTCGGCGGATCATGAGGGTTTGGGCGTCCCGCGGGCGTGTGACAGCGCGCTACCGACTCCAAAAGGCCTATAAACGGAGAATGGGGCTTCGGGGGGTATGTCGACCTCCCGGAGCGGCGTTGTCCTCGCCGTTCTCCTTCTCGGCGCGATGGCCTTCGCGCCGCTCGTCGAAGCCGATCACGTGTACTCCCACCGGTACGTCATCACCGGCCGCGTCGTGGACGCGGAGGGCAAGCCCGTGAGCGGCGTGCAGGTGAACCTCACGCTCGTGCGGTTCGGGTCCCGCGAGGAAGGTCCCTGCCCGCAGGAAGGCGCCGTCGCGGGTCGCCGGGTCCGCGTCGACGAGCAGACGGGCGAGAACCATTACGTCCAGTTCACGCGCGCCGACGGCACGTACTTCGTGTGCAGCCACATGCACACCATGACGAACAAGCAGGCCGAAGTGAAGGTCGAGGTCCTGGGCGTCTCGAAGTCCGAGGTCGCGAACCTCGACCAGCGCCGCACGCAGATCAACCTCCAGCTCCCCGGAACGGGCTACCCCACGAACCCGGCCGAGGTCGAGAAGTTCGAGACGAGCTACGTCGTGACCGGCATCGTC
Source organism: Candidatus Thermoplasmatota archaeon (assembly GCA_035540375.1). Taxonomy (NCBI): domain Archaea; kingdom Methanobacteriati; phylum Thermoplasmatota; species Thermoplasmatota archaeon. The sequence continues at coordinate 28,683 of DATLGO010000102.1, read as the reverse complement.
TGGAAGCCTTGGCCGCGCCAGGGTCTCGAGGGCGTCTCCGTGAACGGCGAGGCGCAGAAGGACGCCAACGTCACGGTCGAGCTCACCTACAATGACGGAAAGACCGCGACCGGCAACGCATTCACGAACGGCTACGGCGCGTATGGCGTCGTGCTCCAGCTCGCCGAGCCGCTCGAAAGCGGCTCCGTCAAGATCGCGTCGCCCGGCGCGGCCACGGTCTCCCGCCCCGCGGACACGACGTTCCACATCACCGAAGCCAATCTCGTCCAGCCTGCGGACGCCGGGGGCGGGATCGACCTCGTGACGGTCGGCGGCGCCCTGCTCATCCTCGGCGCGGTCGCCTTCGGCGGGTGGTATCTCTATCGCGGCATGGCCGAGAAGCGCGCGCTCGCGCAGGCCCGGGAGACGACCACGCGCCGCCGCGCGAACAAGTAGGTGCGCCATGCGCTTCCTCTTGCCGCTCCTCGTCGTCGCCCTCGTCGCGCTCCCCCTCGCGAGCGCGCAGACCATCGTGCGCCCGCCGTCGGGCGCGTGGCACGACCTCTATTTCGTGAGCGGCCGCGTGGTCGACGCGCAGGGGCTCCCCGCCGTGAACCAGAAGGCGGTCATCTCGTTCGACGTCGCGGGCGCGACCGTCAAGCCGCTCACGACGACGATCACGTGCGCGGGCGACTTCACCGCGACCTTCCCGATCCGCGACGTGCGCCGCGGCGGCACCGTCACGCTCGAGATCGACGGCCAGAGGATCACGCAGAAGGTCGACACCCACCTGCGCCGCACCGACTTCGAGGTGGAGCTCGGGCGCCGCGTGGACAACCAGTGCTCGCAGATCTTCGACGTCTGGCACGCCCGCTTCACGGTGACGGGTCGCGTCATCGAATCCGTCGCGGGCCACGACGTGAACGGCACGCGCTACTTCGCGCGTCCGCTTCCGCAGCGGCTCATGGGCGTCGTGATCCTCTTCCCCGACGGCGTGAACCGGCCCGCGCCCGAGCCGATCGTGACGAACGAGTATGGCGATTACAAGTACTCCTTCACCTTCCACGACAACTTCACGATCGCGAAGGTGGTGATCACGATCGCCGACAAGAAGTACGAGTCCTTCATCGACAACCGGACGCGCATCGCGGTCGCCAACTTCGACCTCGGCGACCCGTCGCTCGACCGGAGCGCGATCCCGATGCCGGGCGCGGCGCTTGCGGGCCTCGCGCTCGCGCTCGCCGTCGGCCTGGGCGGGCGTCGCGCGCGCCGCGACTGAAGCCCGCGACGCTTAAGTGCGCGACGGCGGATGGCGGCGCATGTCCCTCGTGACGCTCGCGGACGTCGAGCGCGCCCGCGTCGCGATCCGCGGCGTCGTCCACCACACGCCGCTCACGCCCTCCGCCACGTTCTCCGACCTCTCGGGCGCGGAGGTCGCGCTCAAGCTCGAGAATCTCCAGCGCACGGGCTCCTTCAAGATCCGCGGCGCGTACAACAAGATCGCGACGCTCTCCCCCGGCGAGCGCGCGAAGGGCGTCGTCGCGGCGAGCGCCGGCAACCACGCCCAGGGCGTCGCGCTCGCGGCGCGCCTCGCGGGCATTCCCGCGACGATCGTCATGCCGAAGAACGCGCCCATCAGCAAGGCCGCCGCGGTGCGCGGCTACGGCGCGAAGCTCGTCCCGCACGGGGTCGATTACGCGGAAGCGGAGGAGAAGGCCTTCGAGATCCAGAAGGAGACGGGCGCGACGTTCGTGCACGCGTTCAACGACCCCGCGGTGATCGCCGGGCAGGGCACGCTCGGCCTCGAGATCCTCGACGACATGCCCGACGTCGAGACCGTCGTCGTGCCGATCGGCGGCGGGGGTCTCGCAAGCGGCGTCGGCGCCGCGATCAAGGCGAAGCGGCCCGACGTGCGCGTCGTCGGGGTCGTGCCCGAGGGCGCGGCGAGCCTCCCCGAGTCGCTCAAGAAGGGCGCGATCGTGACGCTCGACCGCGTCCAGACCATCGCGGACGGCCTCGCGACGCGCAAGGTCGGGTCGCTCACGTTCGACCACATCCGGAAGCACGTCGACGACGTCGCGGTCGTGGGCGACGACGAGACCGCGAAGGCCATCCTGCTCCTCCTCGAGCGCGCGAAGACGGTCGTCGAGGGCGCGGGCGCGGTCGGGCTCGCGGCGATCCTCTCGGGCCGCGTGAAGCTCGACGGCCGCAAGACGGTCGTCATCCTCTCGGGCGGCAACATCGACGTGACGCTCCTCGACACGATCATCCAGCGCGGCCTCGTGCGGACGGGCCGATCGCTCTCGCTCGCCACCGTCGTCGACGACAAGCCCGGAGCCCTCCGCGACCTCCTGGGCGTCCTCGCGGCGCTCGGCGCGAACGTCGAGGCGATCGAGCACGACCGCGCGCGCCTCGACGTCGGCGTCGGCCGCGCGCGCGTCCTCGTCCGGCTCGCGACGCGCGGCCCCGAGCACGTCGAGGAGATCCTCGCGGCGCTCGCGGCCAAGGGGTACGCGACGGACGCGGATCCCTGAGAGCGTCCTCCCTCAGGATTCCCGGCGCCTGCGCTTCGCGTCGTCGACGGGCTGGGCCGCGACGGCGATCGGCCCGCCCGAAACGCTCACCGACCGCGAGGGCTCCTCCGCGGACACCGCACCGGAGCGGAGCGATGCGGAGGCCGCGTCGACCTGCTCGTCGTCGAGCGCGATCGGACGCTTCGCCTCGGCGTCGTGGTCGCGGGCCTGGATCTTGAGTGCGCGGAGCGTGTCCTTCGCGTTCTCGATCACGATTCCGAGCTTCTTGACCCCGACCCCGATCTCCTTCTCGATCTTCTCGGCATCGCGGGTGATGTTGGTGGTCCATCCACGCATCTTCTCGAGCCGTTCCACCTCGGTCCCCAGGCGGCTGCCGATATCCGCGATCGCATCCACGTTCTCGTCAGTGACATCCTCGACCGCGCGCGAGGCGAGCCCGAGCGCGCAGAGAAGACCCGCCTGGAGGTAAGCGTCCGTTGTCGGATCCTCTTCGTCCCATGAGACGAGGATGTCGGTGCCGTACCGCGCGAACCGCGGGAACGAGGCCGGCGCGTGACGTCGGGACATGACGAAGAGTCCCACCTGGCATGCGCGGTTGGATTTGGCGGCCTCGAGCTCCTCGAGCGCCCGCGCCACGTTGTAGCTCCGATCGCGCTTTGCCTCGACGACGACCCGGGCGCCCTCGAAGGCGGTTTCCGACGTGAAACGGACCACCAGGTCTCCCTTCTTCGAACTCTTCACTGCGCCCGTCGTCGCGCCCGTGCGCTCCGCGACGTAGGGCGCGTTCGCGGTCGATTCCTCGACGAACGTGTAGACGGCCTCCTCGAAATCGAAGCCGCCGGTCGTCGTCTGCGCGGCCGACTGGCGCTTTGTCTCGATGCGCTGGATCGCGGCGAGGACCTCCTTTTCGAACTTGAGCTGTCGCTCCTGCGTCTTCTCCTGGAATTCCTTCTGCTCCTCGACATGCGCCTCGAGAAGCGCCGTGAGGCTCGTCTTGATGATCGCCATCGGCGAATCGGGCTTGTCAGGGTTGATCGCGGCCGCAAGCTGCGTCTGCGCATCGCGCGTCTGCTTCATGAGCTTCGAGAGCGCCGACGCCTCGTCGTTCGCGTCGAGCTCCTTCGTGAGCGCCTTCAGCTGCTTCTCGCGGTTGCCTTCCGCCTTTTCGATCTCGAGCTTGAGCTGCTCGAGGAATCGGGCGATCGGCGACTCCTTCACGAGCGGGTCCATGTCCGTTGCGATCGACTTGCGGCTCGCGTCGAGCGTCTCGGCGAGCTTCGCTTCGAGTTGCGCGACGAGGCCCTCGCTCTCCTCGGGGCTCAGGAGCTTGAAGAGCGGGCTCGTTTCCCCCAGATTCCGCGCGAGCGTCGAGGCGAGGACGCTGTTCTCCGGCGCGAGGTGCTGCTTGAGGACGGCCGCAAGGCGGCCGTCGTCGCGCACGAACTCGTCTAGGCGCTGCATGATGCGGCCGTCCTTGGGGTCGAAGTAGGACGCAAGCGTCGTCGCGACGACGGCGGCCTGAGCCTCGGAGTGGGCCTTGAGCTGCCTCTCGAGGTCCTGCATGAGCGCCGCGCCCACATCCTTGAGGCGCGCCTGTTCTGCCTGCGCGAGCGCGCTCTGCATCGCCGTGAGGCCGATCCGCCATGCTTCGACCGCGAGGCTTCCGCGTTCGGCCTCGGCGAGGGCCCGGAAACGCGCCACGTTCTCGGGCGTCGTGTCCTCGATCCGGATGGTCATCGCATCGTCGTTCAAGGACACCGTCGCTTGGAGGGCCTCCCGCAGCATCATGCCCCAAAGGATCGAATAGGTTCACGTAAACTTGGTGGCTTCGGGCATGGGTCCGGCAAGATCCGTCGAGCTCCCGGCCCGCTCTCCGGCGACTTCAGGACGCGGCTCATGAGCGGTCGACGCGTCTCGGGGTCGATGCCCCGCATCCCCATGCGCTACCAGGTCCTGCTCGAAGGCCACCCCCTCGGCGGCTACGTCGCCGAATGCGTCGAGATCCCCGGCGCGCTCGCGGAGGGCGCGACCGAGAAGGAGGTGCTCGAGAACCTCGGCGAGGCGCTCGCGCGCATCCTCGACGAGCGCCGCAGCGAAGCGCGCGAGACCGCGGCGCTCTCGGGCGCGGACATCCGCGCGGTCACGGTCCACGGGTGACGGGGTCCGCCATCGCGCTCCCCGCGACCCAGCCCGTGCTCCACGCGTTCTGCAGGTTGAACCCGCCCGTGAGCCCGTCCACGTCGAGGATTTCCCCCGCGAAGTGGAGGCCTGGCACGAGGCGCGATTCCATGCGCGTCCAGTCCACCTCGCGCCGCGCGACGCCGCCCGCGGTCACGATCTCCTCGCGGAAGTCGCCGCGGCCCGAGACGACGAAGCGCGCGCGCTTGAGCTGGCCCACGAGGTCGTGGAGCCCCTTCTTCGGGACCTCGCTCCAGCGCGTCGCCGGATCGATCCCGGCGGCCGCGACGAGGCGGTCCCACAAGCGGCGCGGGACCGTGTCGACGAACGCGTGCGCGCCGATCGTGCCGCGCGGATTCGCGGCGCGCGCGGCGTCCGCGGCCAGGCGGAGCGCGTCGTCCGTCGCATCGGGCGCGAAGTCGACCGCGACCTCGGCCGCGTAGCGCGTCGCGGCGAGCTCGCGTGCGGCGGCCGCGCTGAGGCGCAGCACCGCGTGCGCGGAGAGGCCCTGGTGCGTGACGAGGAGCGGACCCTCCTTCGTGACCGGCTTCTTGAGGCCATCGCACGCGAGCGTCGCGCGGACGCGCGGGACTGCGAGGCCCGCGAGGCCGTCGAGACGGGGGTCGCGCACGACGAAGCTGAAGAGCGCAGGAACGGGCGGGACGATGGTGTGCCCGAGCTTCGCGGCGAGAGCGTGCCCCGCGGGCGAGGAGCCCGTCGCGAGGAGGACGCGGTCGGCCCCGATCGTTCCGCCGCCCTTGAGGGCGATGCGGAAGCGCGCGCCGTCGCGCTCGACCGCCTCGGGCCGCGCGCGGGCGCGCACGTCGACGTCGAGCGCGCGAGCCTCGGCGAGGAGCGCGTCCACGATCGAGGCGGAGTCGTCGGAGACGGGGAAGACCCGCCTATCGGCCTCGACCTTGAGCGCGACGCCGCGCGCCTCGAACCAGGCCATCGTGTCCTTCGCGGCGAAGCGCGCGAGGACGCTCCGGAGCTCCTTCGCGCCGCGGGGGTAGTGCGCGACGAACGCGGCCGCGTCGTGGAGCGCGTGCGTCACGTTGCAGCGCCCGCCGCCGGAGATCGCGACCTTCGCGAGCGGCTCGGCGCCCGCTTCGAGGAGCGTCGCGCGGGCCCCGAGCCCGGCGGCGCGCAGGGCGCCGAAGAAGCCGGCGGCTCCGCCTCCGACCACGACGACGTCCATGCTCCGCGCGAGGGCGGGGCCGGTATTTGGGGGTTCTCGCGCGGGAGGCCCACCGAGGGGGTTAAAAACGCGGCCGCGCTACCCGGGGACGCCAGCGAGCCCCGTAGTGTAGTGGCCAATCATGCGGGACTTTGGATCCTGCGACTTCGGTTCGAATCCGAACGGGGCTATCGACGGAGTCGATAGACCCGTTCGGATGAGCACGAAGGCGCCGCAGCGCCTTCGTGCGGAATCCGAACGGGGCTGAGGCCCCGTACCCTCGGATCGTGCAATTGCACGCGATGCGCCGGATATGCGCGTGGGCGGTGCGCCTTCGTGCGAACGGGGCTGAGGCCGTACCCTCGGATCGTGCAAATGCACGCGTTACGGCGCGGATGCGCGCGAAGGCGGTGCGCCTTCGTGCGAAATCCGAACGGGGCTGAGGCCCCGGAACGTGAGATCCTGCAACGGCTGCGATGCGTGATCGAGGCGTGCGAAGCCCCGCCGCTGCAGCAGCGATGCGTGCGATGCGGGGCCCATCCGGGCATCTCCCGCGCGGCGCCGCGATATCGCGCGTCATCTGAGTGAGGCAAGCCCCCCTCCCCCGACTCATGCGGGCGGAGTCGAAACGCGGGACGCTTGCCACGTCCTGTGTCGAGGGGTTCGCGCGTGGCGTGGTTGATTTCTCAATGCGCCTCTTGGGGATGGGCTCGTGGTTATGAGATGTCAAGCGTAACTTTGATAAATCTCCCATGTCATGCCAAGGCCATGCGCCTCGGTGTGGCCGTCCTGGTGATATTCCTTCTCAGCACAGGGTCCGTCGCTGCCTTTCCAGCGGGCGACGTTCGCGGCCTTGTCACGTGGGATGGAGCCCCGGGCTCAGGGTCGGGCACCGGCGTCACCGCGGGCGTTGCCCCACCTGCGTTGCCGGACATTGGGGCAGTGGGCCTCGGCATCGTCCAGGCGGATTGCGGTGGCCTCGGCGACGCGGGCGATTCGCAGTCGGCGGCTCGCGGAATCGCGGCGCCTGCGGCCTGCGTCGGCGATTTCGGTCTTCGCGATTCCGCCGATTACTACCGAATGGCGGTCCGTGAGGGGGAGGTCGTGCTCGTCGAGAGGACGGCCGGTTTGACGTCGTCGTCCTCGTTCTGCCTCCACCGGCCCGACGGTTCGAAGGTCGGTTGCGGGTCGAGTAGAATCCGGTGGACGGCCGAAGCGGCGGGGGACTGGAGCCTGGCGATTCTCGCAACCGATGAAAACGCGTGGAAACGATATGGATTCGAGCTGACGGTCACGATGGTACCCACGGAGAATGATTGTGGCACCGGACGTGATGCGGGCGGCGACCGGCGAAACGCCTCGTCGGCAACCCCCATCTCGACCATTTCTTCCTGCCTCGGGGGAATTCATCATACCTTCGACCCGATCGATGTCTTGGCGATCGACTTCGCCGAGGGCGAAGCCGTCACAATCACGTTGTCGAAGGGCCCCGGATCCGTGGTCCGAGCGTGCCTTTTCGACTATGTGACCCAGTTTGCTGTCGAGTGTTTCAATGAGTATTCGGACTCGGGCCGCCGATACTGGATGGCTTCCGCGCCTCGCCTTTACGTGTTGGTGGTCGAGGCGTTATCGTCGAGCGGTTCCACGGATTATCGCATCGACGTGCGCTCGGTCGAGCCGCACGACGATTGCGGCGGAGGTCGGGACGCATCGTCCGGGCAACCCGTTGTCTTGTCGTCATCCCTTGTCGAGTGTGCTGGTGAACTCGATTACGCCAACGGGGACGAGAAGGACATTTTCGAGTTCCCGGAGGCGAGGGCGCTTCGACTGGATCTCGAATTCCACGGCAAGGGGGCGGTTTATTTCTGCGCTCATGTCGTGAGCGTCCTCTCGTCTTGCGCAACGGTCGCCTCGGGGGAGCGTGTATCCTTCCCCGTCCAGGCGCCCGCAACCCACTCGTGGCGGCTGAGCATATGGGGATTTGCCCCTGGGTCGGGCGCCTACGCCCTTCGCGTCGAGGCCTTCGAACCTCGCGGTCAGAGCGACTGCGGATCCGGGCGCGATGCGGCTCCGAACCAATACCTCGTCGCGTTGCCGGAAGGGGGCCTATGCGAAGCTGAACTCGTGATGTCGGAGGGGGACTATTCCGATTGGTACTCGATCGCCTCGCGTGCCCAAGGCGAAGTCGAAATCGAAATCCGCTTGCCAGAGGGCGCCTCGGCGAGAGTCTGCTACAGGAACGGCGCTGAGTCATGTATCGAGGTTCACGGCGAAGCGACTTGGCGCCGCCCGATCGGACTGGAACGTGTCGCTCAACTCAACGTCGCCTACCTTGATCGATCTTGGGACGGCCCTTATGTCATCGTCGCGCGCCTGCCCTCGGAATCCGGCTGACCTCACGCTCGGCCCCCTTTTCACGGAACGTGGATTGCGCGCCATGCGGATTCGATGGGCCGCCGTCGCCGAGCACCCGAGCACTTGGACGGGGTCAGGGCCCCGTACCCTCGGATCGTTCCGTTGAACGGGATGGCGCCCCAACGAATCCGAACCGGCGACAGGCCCCGCTCGGATCCGTCCTCGGCGTTCAGGCCGGCCCCGATCGGCTCCGCGCTCGACGCACGGGCGGTGCCTTCATGGAAGGCGGCCTGGCTGTCGATCCTTGTTTCCCATGCTCCGCCTCCTCGCGCTCGGCTTCGTCCTCCTCCTCGGCGTGCCCCTCTCCGCCCTCGCGACCGAGACCCCGGCGGCCCCGGCGCGGATCACGATCACGGTCGATCGCGACGGATACCATCAGATCGGGCCGAACGGCTGGCCGGAGCCCGTGATCATGACGGTCCGCAACGAGGGGCCGGGCGCGATCACGCTCATGTCCTCCGATCCGTGGACCGTTCGCGACGCGTTCGGACATCGGGTGTTCCGGCCGGGGGCCCTGCACGCCACCTTCACGATCGAACCGGGCGAAACCTACAAGGCGCGGTGGGACCAGCAAAGCACCGAAAACCTCGCGGAGGCCGTCGCCCACCTCTCGGCGTCGCACGTCGGCTTCCGACTCGCCGAGCGGGCCGGCGAGGGGACCCACACGATCGCGTGGGACTACTGGGATGAATCGATGGGGGCCTTCGGCTCGGCCGCCGTCGCGGTCGCGATCCTCGAGGGACTTCGCGAACGGCCCGGGGTTTCCTGAAGCCGTCGGGTCGACGAAGGCGACCGAATCGGTCGGGATCGGGCGTCGGGCGCCCCGGTTTCGAACGCAGCAACCGCCGCGCGTCGCTCGCGGATTCCCATGCGCGCCGGAAAGCTAGATGAAGCCCTTCGCGCCTGGCTCCCGCATGCGCACGGTCGCGCTCCTGCTTGTGGTCCTTGTCCTCGCGCTTCCCCCAGCCTCCGCCCAGGCGCCCGCGCTCGCCCCGCTCGTCCCGGAGGGGGTCCACGTCGCGTACGGCTCGGACCCGGCCCGGACGATGACGGTGATGTGGCACATCCGGACGTCGGGGGCCGGGCAGTGGACCACGTCGGGCCTGAACCTGCACGTGGAATACGGCACGACCGCCGCCTACGGCCTGAGCGCGCACGCGATGCCGCGCCCCTCGCCGAGCCTTTTCTCGGTCGCTTTCGTCGCCTTCCTCCACGGGCTTGAACCCGCGACCGAGTACCATTACCGCGTCGGATCCGAGAACACCGGCTGGACGAAGTCCATGACCTTCCGCACGGCGCCCTTGAACGCGACGTCGTTCGTGGTGACGGCGTACGGCGACCAGGGCGTGGGCCGCACGGCGACGCGCGAGCCCGACGCGGCGTCGCCCCCCGCGCGCGCCGTGAAGGCCGCGCTCGACGCCGACCCCGTGCTCCATCTCCACCCGGGCGATCTCTCGTACGGGGACTGGGAGACCTGGGCGCGCCATGTGGAACCGCTCGCCTCGCGCGTTCCCTACATGTCGGCGCTCGGGAACCACGACGGCGACGAGGAACGCGACCTCAAGGAGTACATCGCGCGCATGGTGATGCCGTCCGCGCCCGGGGCCCACTACTACGCGTTCACGTATGGCCATGCCCGCTTCGTGTCCCTCGACACGGAGGCGTGGTGCGTCCAATCCATCTCGCGGGGCTCGGGCGACCACTACGGTTGCACGGACCAGGTGAACCCCGCGCAGCTCGCGTTCATCGAGCGGGAGTTCGCGGCCGCGCGCGCGGATCCCGATATTCGGTTCCTGATCCCCTTCTTCCACAAGCCCATGGTGAGCGACGGCCGCCACGGGGGGCAGGCCCGGATCGTCGAGGCTTGGGGCGCGCTCTTCGAGAAGTATCGCCCCGAGATCGTGATCCAGGCCCACGACCACCTCTACGAGCGGTCGAAGCCGATGGTCGCCGGCAAGGGCGTCGACCCCCACGGGAGCGTGTACGTCGTGACGGGCGGGGGCGGCCGCAGCCTCTACGACTTCCGCAACGCGACGGCGCCCGACTGGGAGGCCGCGCGGGCGAAGGAGCACCACGTGGTCGCGATGCGGTTCGACGGCGACGTCGTGAACGTGACGGCGATCGGACTCGACGGGAAGATCCTCGACGCCTTCACGGTCCCGTCCCTCGCCGATCACGTGAGCGCGGGCGCCGGGTCGCCGACGCGCGCGACGCCGGACATCGGATTCGCGTGGGCCGCGCTCGTGGCGGCGCTCGCGGTGGCGCTCAGGGCCCGTCCCCGTGCCCGATAGGCACCGCGGGATGTACCACAAGGGCCGAACAGCCCCCACCGGCGTGCGGGGCCCATGGTGTCCCGCATCGCGGCGCTCGTCGCCGTCGGCCTCGTCCTCCCGGCCGTCGTCACGCTCGCCGTCGACGACGGGGACCGCCCCCTCCTCACGTTCGTCCGCCTGATCGACTCGCGAAGCGCGGGCGCCGACGTTCCTTTCCAGGCGTTCGACACGCACGCGGCGAACCTCTTCGATCTCAATCGCGACGGGCGGATGGAGATCATCGCCCAGAGCGACAACCACCGCGTCTACGTCATCGATCCCGTCAGCGGCCGCATCCTCGCGGAGCTCTACAACAACCTCCCGCGCAGCTGGGCGGCGCGCGACGAGAACGGCGTGGCGATCGGGGACGTGAACGGCAACGGGCGCGCGGATCTCGTGGTCGTGAACAGCGCGGGCGAGATCACCGTGTTCGAGGTCGATCCCGCGGGGAGCGCGAACGGGACGCTCGCGTTCAAGGAGCTCTGGCGGGCCCTTCCCGATCCCCGGTGGATGAAACCCGATTTCCGATACAACGACGGCCGCGCCTACGGAGGATGGCCCTCCGCGGACGGCGCCGCGTTCCTCGCGGACGTCGAGGGCAACGGCAAGCAGTGGGTGTTCCTCCAGACGGACGGCACGCCGGGACAGTACGCCTTCGACCCCACGGGCAAGTTCGTGTGGGGCGGCCTGCGCGGCGACGGGAATGGCGGCCCCGTCGTGGACGACCTCGACGGCGACGGAAGGCTCGAGGTCGTGTTCGCGACCGATGGAGGCCAGGTCATCGTGCAGGACGCGAAGACGGGCGACCTCAAGTGGCGCTACCGGCTGCCGAACTGGCCGGGCTCGATCCCGGTCCATCCGCTCGTCGCGGATCTCGACGGCGACGGGACGAAGGAGATCGTCGTGGGCGGAAGGGGCGTCGCGGGCGGGCCCTACTCCTCGAGCGAGGAGAGCGACATCACGCCGGAGAACCGCGCGGCTTCCCACGTTCAGCTCGCCGCGCTCGACCACCGCGGGAAGGTGTTGTGGTACAAGCAGCCTGAGTGGGCGAACCCGCTCATCTACATGGCGCCGGTCCCGCACGACGTGGACGGCGACGGCGACCTCGATCTCGTGTTCCTCGATTGGAACACCATCGGCCACAAGCCCGGACGATGGGAGAGGACGGGCAAGGCCAACCTCTTCGCGCTCGAGGCGACGACGGGCGAGACGCTCTGGCGCACGAGCGTCGATTCGACGTGGTCGAACAAGGCCATCGCGCTCATCGACCTCGACGGCGACGGCGTCGCGGAGGTTCTCGCGGAGGAGCAGCAAGGCCGGGACGGCCTCTCGTTCTACTCCGCGCGGGACGGGAAGAAGAAAGGCTGGGTCGGCTTCCCCGACGGCGGTTGGGTCGCGTCGCGCGGTCCCTTCGCGGCGGACGTCGACGCGGACGGCCACGTCGAGGTCGTGGTGCCGGTCATGAGGAAGGCTCCCTCCGAGCACTGCGAGCGCGCGAAGGTGAACATCGGCTGCCGCGAGGGCGCCCTCGTGATCTTCAAGACGCAGAAGGGCGCGCGCGTGCACGACGGCAACGTGCCGCTCTTTTCCCTCGAGTACCAGGGTTTCCCGAGCCTGCCCGGGGCTCCGGGATTCGAGATCCCGCCGCCCGTTCCGGTCTCGAACGAAACCTCGAACGGGACGACCAACGGCACGGCCGGCAACGCGACGCGTCCGCCGCCGAACGGGACCGGCGGCCCCGGCGGAGGCGAACCAGGCGGCCCCGACGAAGCGCTGCCGGAACGTCCGGTGCCCGCGCTCGCTCCCGCGGTCTTCGCGGCCGTGGCATTCACGGTCGCGCGGGCGCTGCGCCGCCGCTCCTGATCTCGCGCGCGGCCGCCTCGAGCTTCACGACGAGCGTCTCGAAGGCCTCGCGCTCGGCCTTGAGGTGACGCAGCATGCGCCACCGGTCCGCGTCCATGCCCTCGGCCTCCTCGAGGTTGCGGATCATGCGGTCGACCTCGGCGGCGCGCGAGGACGCGAAGCCGAGCAGGAGATGCGCTTCCTTGAGATCGATTTCCACGGTCGCGAGGGGCGGGTTCATGACGGTCCTCCGGAGGCTCGGCGCGCGAGCGCGGGCGCGGGCGTTTCGCGCGCCCTCCAACGCTCCCATCGGACGTCGCGGCACGCGTCGAGATAGAGATCGAGGAGGGCCGTCGTGAAGCGCGTCACGTCGTCGAAGCCGAGCGCGCGGGCCTCGGCCTCGCCCCGGCGGATCCGCGCGAGGCCCTCGGCCATCTGCCGCTTGAAGCCCCGTTCCCGACCCCGCGCGCGATTCTCGAACGCGGCGCTTACGAGGATGAAGCCCTGGAGCACGTCGGCCTCGCGCGTCCGTCCGGCCGCCTTGAGCGCGAGCCAGGCCTCCTCCCACGCCTCGTGCGCGTCCCAGAATCGGCCCGCATTGTAGCGACGGGCGCCTTCCGCGAGCGCGCCCTCGATCTCCACGCCCGGTGAACGGCCGGGCGGGCGATGAAGCTGCCGGGCGCCGCAACCGTTTTGCATGACGGTCGACGAAGGTTCCGGAGTGACCGACGAGGAAGCGTCGAACGGGGACCGTTCGCCCGCCCGCCGCGTGCCCGTGGACAGGCCGACGCCGGCCTTGTCGCCGAAAGCGGTGATCAAGCGCATCGTCGGCGTCGAGCGGAGACACCTCGTGGCGCTCGCCGCGCTCTTCGCCCTCGCCGCCCTCCTCACGAGCGTTCCCGCGCTCGCCCTCGCCCCCGCGGGCGCGCCCGCGGCGGATCCGGGGAGCGTCCTCGAGCGCGCGATCGCGAACTTCGCCGGGGGCGTGGTCATCCTCGTCGTCTCGGTCGTCGTGAACGGGGTCGCGTACGTCGCGGGCGCGGTCCTCGCCTGGCGCGCCCTGCGCGGCGTGCCGCCCACGGATCTCGGCACGGAGGTCGCCACCGCGCTCGGGCAGGGGATGCGGCGCGCGGGCGACGCGATCGTCGCCCTCTTCCTCGTGGGCGTCGCGGTCGCGCTCGGCCTCGTGCTCCTCGTCGTCCCCGGGATCATCCTCGCCGTGGCCTTCTCCGTCGTGTTTCCCGTGCTCGCGCTCGAGGGGCTCGGGGCGGTGGAGTCCATCCGGAGGAGCCTCGATCTCACGCGGGGGAACCGCATGAAGCTCTTCCTCGTCTTCCTCGCCCTCGCGGTCGCGCATGCGGGCGTGGCGCTTCTTGCGGGCATCGTCTCGCTCGCGGCGGGCCCGGCCGCGGAGTTCTTCGCGACGGTGATCACCGCCGCGGTCATGATGCCGTTCTGGGTCCTCGCCGCGACGCTCGTGTACGGCCGCCTCGCGGGGGTCGCGCGCGGGACCGGCTTCGAGCCGACGCCGGGCGTCGTACCCGTGTGATCAGAAGCTCATCCGCGGCCACGCGGCGCCCGCGGCGCGGGCCGCTTCCGCGCGCCCGAGCTCGACGACCACGCGGTCGAAGATGTCCGCCGTCACCTTCGGCGTGACGTTTGCGTCGGCCGCGGCCGCGGGGTCCCTGGGGAAGCTCACGGGGGGCCCGACGGCGACGTAGACGGTTTCGCCGAAACGGGGCGTCGCGCGACCCCGACCCCAGAACCGGTCGCTCAGCACCGCGACGGGAAGAACGGGCGCGCCCGTCGCGAGCGCGAGGCGCGCGACGCCCGTGCGCGGCGGCAGCGTGCGACCCGGCGCGGCGCGCGTGCCCTCCGGGAAGATGCCGACGACGCCGCCCGTTTCGATGACGCGGACGGCGGCCGCGAGGGCCTCGATGTTGCCGCCCTTCTGGCGGTCGACCGGGATCGCGCCCGCGCTCGAGAAGAACCAGTTCGTGAACGGCCCGCGGAAGACCTCCTTCTTCGCGAGGAAATGGATGGGCCGCGGAAGGACGGTGCCGAGGATGACCGGGTCCCACCAGCTGAGGTGGTTCGACGCGACGATGAGACCACCCTCCTCGGGGATGTGGTGGAGCCCGTCCACCCGGAGGCGGGTCACGGCCGCGTTCGGCCGCCGCGCGGCGCGATAGATCGCGCGATAGAGACGGACGGGGTCCTCGCCCTCGCGCGCCGGCCTCATGGCCCGAGCGATCGGGGAAGCCCGGCATAAACCGTTCGCCCAGGGGGGCGGGTTTATGACGCTCGACCGGGTTCGGCGCGCGTGACCCCCGCGACGCCGCCCCGCCGCGCCCGCTCGCCCCTCGGCGCCTTCCGCGTCGTCCAGGGTCCCTCGGAGACGCGTCTCGACCCCGTCCGCCTCGCGCGGCGCCGCGTCGTCGGGCCCTACGTCCCGTGGACGCGCATCCAGACGCTCGACGAGGTGCTCTTCGCGCTCGAGTCCGCGGAGGTCGCCGCGACGGGTCCCGCAACGGGCGTCTACTACGACCTTCCGAGGAGCGCCCGCGCGGAGGCGCTCTGGGAGGCCGACCTCGGCTACCCGGTCGCGCCCGACGCGCGGCTCCCCGACGGCCTCGAACCGCTCGATCTCCCGGCGACGCCGGGCGTGGCGCTGCGCTACGAAGGCGACCTCGCGAGCTTCCCGCAGGCGCTCGCGTTCCTCCTCGCGTGGGCCGAGGAGCGCGGGACGCCCGCGCGCGGCCACCTCGTCGAGCGCTTCCACGTGAGCGACCCCGTGACGCTCGCGGAGACGCGGGACGTGTTCGTGGGCTTCGCGCGGTAGGCCGGAAGCGTTTTCTTCCGCCCGCGCGCTCGGCGCGCGTGGAGTCCTGGAGCACGCTCGTGGACGTGGACGGGCTCGCGCAAAGGCTCGGCGACGACGACCTCGTCGTTCTCGACTGCCGACACATCCTCACGGATCCGAAGGCCGGCGAGGCGATGCACGCCGCGGGCCACATCCCGGGCGCGTTCCACGCGCACGTCGACCGCGACCTTTCGGGCCCCGTCGGCCGGACGACGGGCCGTCACCCGCTCCCGGACGCGGACGCCTTCCGCGCGACGGCGTCGCGATGGGGCGTCGACGCGGCGACGCAGGTCGTCGCGTACGACGACAAGGGAGGGATCTGGGCGGCGCGCGCCTGGTGGCTCTTCCGCGACTTCGGCCACCGCGCGGTCGCGGTCCTCGACGGCGGGCTTCCCGCGTGGGTCGCGGCGGGCCATCCGCTCTCGACCGAAGCGCCGCGCCGCGCGCCGCGCCGCTTCGAGGGGCGGCCGCTGCACATGCCGACGGTCACGACGTGGGACATGACGACGCGCGCGCCCCGGCGGCTCTTCGACGCGCGGGCCCCCGAGCGCTACCGCGGCGACACGGAGCCGATCGATCCCGTGGGCGGCCACATCCGCGGCGCGGTCAACATGCCGACGGGAGGCAATCTCGGCGAGGACGGACGATTCCTTTCCCGGGTCGCGCTCCGGGCCAAGTACGAGAAGGTGCTCGCCGGCCTCCCCGCGCGCGAGGCCGCGGTCTACTGCGGTTCCGGCGTCACCGCGCCCCACGACATCCTCGCGATGGAGCACGCGGGGCTTCCGGGCGCCGCGCTCTACCCGGGGTCCTGGAGCGAGTGGATAAGGAATCCCCTGCGTCCGGTGGCCCGGGGCGACGAATAGCCCTCGGGCGTCCAAAAGGGTCTTAAGCGAGGCTCGACTCAGGGAGCCTGATGGCTTCCCGGGACGAGATCATCAACGCGCTCAAGGGCGTCTACGATCCCGAGATCCCGATCAACATCGTGGACCTCGGCCTCGTCTACCGCGTGGAACCGCACGAGAACGGCGTCGTCCAGGTGGACATGACGCTCACCGCCATGGGCTGCCCCGTGGGCCCCGCGATCATGGAGGTTGTGAAGGGGACCGTCCTCACGCTCGAGGGCGTCAAGGACGTGCAGGTCAACCTGACCTACGATCCCCCGTGGAGCCCGGAACGCGCGACGGACGACGGCAAGGTCATGCTCGCGGCGATGGGCATCCCGATCTGAGCCCCTCCGCCCTCAGCGAAGGGGCCGGAGCGCATCGTACGCGCTCAGAGGACGAGGTCGCGCTCGCGCGTCGCGGGCGCGTCCGTCGTGACCATGACTGTGGGCGCGGCGGGGATCGCCGCGTCGGCCATGCGCATCTCCTGGAAGTAGTGGGCCAGCGCGGCCTTCACGGTCTCGCTGATGTTCTGACCCTTGATGACCTTGACCGTGTGGAGCTTGATGTGGTAGTCCAAGGGGATCTTGACCTTGATCTCCTTGTCGTCGTTCAGCATTTCCTGCTTCTTGCGCGCCTGCCATTCGTCGATCATCATGGTTTGTGCCTCTCCCGATTTGACCCGCGGGCCGACTTGCCCGCAAGGTGAAGATGCACCGTGGGTGAGATGTCCCTTCGGGGAACGGGACTCCGGCCCGTCGCCCAATCGGGAAAACCGCGAGGCTTATCCCCCTCCCCTGGCGACCGCGGCCGCGCCCGCGCGGGACGCTTGCGGGACACGTTGACCCGGAAAGGCCGCTCCCGGGCGCCTCCCGGCGGCGCCGTCAGCGCTCCCACGGCTTGAGGCGCGTGACGTGCCGCGTGACGAGCGCCGCCGTGTCCTCGCGCACGACCTTCGGCCCGGCCTCCACCTTCGCGCGCGGCGCAAGCGGCGTGAGGTGCTTGCCGAGGTCCACCTCGCGCATCTTCGCCCTGAGGAGGTCGGCGGCGTCGCGATACTCGCGGCGACGCAGCACCT
The DNA here is from genome assembly GCA_035540375.1 of Candidatus Thermoplasmatota archaeon. NCBI lineage: Archaea > Methanobacteriati > Thermoplasmatota > Thermoplasmatota archaeon. Next base: position 11,424 of record DATLGO010000102.1, on the reverse strand, counting down.
TCAGGCGCCCGTCCTGCTCGTACACCGCGCTCAGGGCGTCGGGGTGGTCGCCCCACGTCTCGCGGAAGCGCGACGCGTGGACGCCCGCGGTCAGCGGCGGGCCCACGTGCTCGACCGATTCGGGCAGGCGACCCTGCGGCACCTCGACGAGGACGCGGGCGTCGAGGCCGAGGTCGGTCGTCGCGCGGCGGACTTGGAAATCGTGCCGCGCGAGCAGGGCGGAGAGCGCGTTCGCGGCCTTGCGGAGCTGGTCGTGGAGGTGGTCCTCCAGCACGTCGGGCGGGCGCTCGAAGGTCACGAGCACGAGCGTCGCGCGCCGTCGGCGCACCTCGAGCGCGAGGGCGTCGGGCGTGAGGGGCACGAGGCGTTTCGGGAAGAAGTGCGTCAGGCCCGGACGGTCGAGGTACGCGCGGCAAGCCTCGGCGAAGAGCTCGAGCGTCTCGTCGCTCACGGCGCTCGCGGCGTTGCGCTTGAGGTCCACGGGGTCGAGGAACACGAGCGGGTCAGGGAAGCGCGGATTTCCCTCGAGCGTCTCGAGCGTGAGGAACGTGCCGGGCCGCCACGACGAGGCCGCCTTCGCGACGCCCTGGAACGTGTGGTACTTGAGGACGAGCAGCTCGCAGAGGTAGCCCGAGAACCCGCGCACGCGGGCCTCGGCGCCGTAGACGCCCACCGCGCGGCAGAACTGCTTGAGGAGGCGCACCTGGTCGCGCTGCTCGCGCTCCATGCGCTCGAGCACGAAGCGCGTGTGGAACGGCGTGCGGTCCACTGCGGAAAGACGCTTCGAAGGGTCGTCCACGGCGAAGCACGGGACGACGTCCGCGTGGCGGCCGCGCCACGTTCCGTGGACGTAGGGGTGCTCGGCGTACTTCTCGATCCCGTCCGGAAGCGCGCGATGACCGAGCGCGAGGCCGCTCTTCTCGAGCGTCTCCCGTGGGGTCGAGGGCGGGAAGAGCACGAAGACGTCGAAGTCCACCTTGTCCTTGAGATACGTGTCCTTCGCGACGCTCCCGACGAGCATCGGTCGCGCGTCGAGGCCGAGGTCGCGCGCGACGGAGGTCACGTGCTCCACGATCGCCTCGCCGTCGGCGGCGATCGCGTGGGCCTCCTCCGGATCGGGCCTCAGGCGCTGGAGGGCCACGCGCTCGAGCGAGAGGACCCGTCCCGTGAGCCCCGCGACGACGACCGCGAGCACGAGGCCGCCCGCGACGTCGGTCGCCCAGTGGATCGCGAGGTACATCGTCCCCGCGACGACGCTCGCCGCGTAGAGCCACGCGAACACGCGGAACGGCCGGTTTCGCGAATAGCGCGTCGCGTTCGCGATGAGGACCGCCATCGCGACGTGCAGGCTTGGGAAGGTGTTGTCGGGCGTCGTCGCCTGGTAGTAGATGGACGAGAATTCGGGGAAGAGGTCGAAAAGCGGCGTGGGGATGCCGTAGAACTGGTAGACGTTGGTTGCCGGCCAGAAGAGATAGAACGGGAGCGCGAGGCCGTAGGCGAGCGGGTACGAGAGCAGGACGGCCTTCGCGGCGCGCTCCTCGTCGCTCACGACGAAGAGGATCGCGCCGAACGCGATCATGAACGGATGGAGCACGATGTAGACGAAGCTGAAGAAGAGGTTGCCGAGAGGGGACCAGTACTGGGAGAGCGAGAGGACGAATCCGTTCTCGAACCGCTCGATCGCGGGCGCGAGGTCCGTCAGCCCGAGCGCGGAGCGGAAAGGCTCGTCGAGCGCGACGAGGGTGAGGTGGAGCGCGAGGACGAAGAGCGCGACGAGGAGGTATCGGCCGTACTTCGAGAGGAGCCGGCGCGCGTCGCGCGGCGTCGTCGGGTAGCCGCGCGCCGGCAGGAATAGGACGAGGCCGCCCGCAAGCAGCACGAGGTTCACGAGGACGAGCGCCGTCCCGACGTCGAGCGCCACGTCACGCCTCCAGCGCGGCCGCGCCGAGCGGCGTGTAGGTTGGACCTTCGCGGGCGAGCTCGGAACGCATGAGGACGATGCGCTCGACGGGGACTTCGTCGCCTTGCCAGTCGCGGTGGCGCGCGACGAACGCGGGCACCTTCGCGGCGCCCTTCGGCGTCTTCGCGCGGGCGAGCGTCACGTGCGCCGCGAAAGGCTTGTCCGGGGCGCCGAGGCGACGCGAGAGCCCGTCGGCGACGCGCGCGAGCGGGTCTGCCCCTTCGAGGCCCGCCCAGAGGACGCGGGCCCGGGCCGGGCTCGGGAACGCGCCCACGCCGCGAAGCCGCATCGTGAAGGGCGCGACGCCGGCGCACGCCTCGCGCAGCGCCTCGAGGATCGCCAAGACCTCGCTCGCGTCGACGTCCCCGAGGAACCGGAGCGTCACGTGGAGGTTCTCGGGCGCGACGGCCTTGAGGTCGCGGTCGAGGGCCGCCGCTTCGTCCCTCAGGCGGGCGAGGGCGGGGCGCGGCCCCACCTCCACCGCCACGAAGCTCCGGAGGCTCACGCGCGCGGAAGGCGGGCGCCCGAGAAAGACATTTCCTTGCGCGGCGGGCGAGGGATTGATGGGCGCGGCGCGCCCATCGCCCCCGCGTGCACGTCGCGACCGACGAACCCGTCCTCCTCGCGCCCACGCTCCTCGGCGGGCAGTCCTTCCGCTTCCGCGCGATCGGCGATGCGTTCGCGGGCGTCGTCGAGGGCGACCTCTGGACGCTCGCGACCGCGCCCGGCGGCCTCGCGTGGACGAGCGCGCGACGCCGCGGCCGGGCGCGTCTCGCGCGCTACCTGGGCCTCGACGGATCGTACCCGGCCGCGCTCGAGCGGCTCTCGCAAGACCCCGTCCTTGCGCCGGTGGTCGCGCGGCACGCGGGCCTCCGCGTGCTGCGGCAGGAGCCGTGGGAGACGCTCGTGGCCTTCGTCACGAGCGCGAACAACCACGTGCCGCGCATCGAAGGGATCCTCGCGCGCCTCGCCGAGGCCGCGGGCGAGCCACGCGACGACGGCGAGGTCCCCTACCACGCGTTCCCGGACGCCGATGCGGTCGCGCGGCTCGGGGAGCGCCGGCTCGTCTCGCTCGGTTTCGGGTACCGCGCGCCCTACGTGCGCGCGACGGCCCGCGCCGTCGCCCGCGGCGACTGCGACCTCGAGGCGCTTCGGGAGGCGTCCTGCGGGGAGGCGCGCGAAGCCCTTCTCGCGCTTCCGGGCGTGGGTCCCAAGGTCGCGGACTGCGTCGCGCTCTTCGGGCTCGGGCATGGCGAGGCGTTCCCGGTCGACCGGTGGATCGCGCGCGCCGTCGCGGACCGCTTCTTCGAGGCCGGCGAGGCGCCGCGGGACCTCAAGGCCTTCGCCCTTGCGCGGTGGGGCTCGGACGCGGGCCTCGCGCAGCAGTTCCTCTTCCACGCGGCGCGCGTCGAGGGCGCCCACGGGCGTCGCGCCCCGGGAGCCTCCCGCCTCGCCTCATCCGCGGCGCCCTAGCGGAACGAGCGGGCGCTCGACCGGATCGAGGATCGCGAGGAGGCCCGTGGCCGTGAGCGCGGCGGTCGCGACCACGCCGAGCGCACCGCCGACCACGGCCCGGTCCTCGCCGCCCGAGAGCGCGAAGGCGAAGAACCACGCGCCCGCGAGCGTCGCGGCGACGAGGACGGCGGCCCCGAGCGCGCGGCGGCGCGGCCTCGCGTCGGCCCCGCGCGCGAGGATCCCGGCCACGAGCGCGAGGTCGGCGAGGAGCGCGAAGAGCACCCACGTCGTCCACGGCCACGGCTGTTCCGCGAGCGCGAGACCGAGGCTCAGCGCGAGGACGGCGCCGAGAACGATGGCCGCAAGGCGGCTCCACCGCTCGAGACGCGCGGGGGCGACGGAGGCGGCGGCGCGGGGCACGGGCGGTCGAGACCCGGCCGGGACCGTGAAGGTTCCCTTCAAGGCCTTTCGAGTGCTTGACGCATCGTGGAGATTCCGGACGTCGTCGTGTACCTCCTCGTCGCCGCGGTCGTCGCGGGATGGCTTCTCGCGTGGATCCTCGTCGCGCGGACGCGCGCCGCGGTCGCGCGCGCCGATCGCCTCGAGACCGATCGTCGGTCGCAAGCGACGCGCTACGGGAACCTGAGCGAGCAGTTCGCGCCGTGGATGGCGGGCTGGCCCTTCGATCCGCAGAACTTCCGCTTCATCGGCAAGCCCATCGATGGGGTGCAGTTCGAGGACGACGCGGTGTACTTCGTGGAGATCAAGGCCGCGTCGTCGCGTCTGTCGACCGATCAGCTCGCGATCCGGAAGGCGGTCCTCGAGGGCCGCGTGGGCTGGATCGCCTTCCACGTCGCCGAGGCGAAGCCCGTCGAGGTCCTCGAGCCTTGGAAAAGGGTATTTGACCGGCGTGGGCGTTGACGCGCGCATGCCCGCTGAAAACCGCCTCAAGGTCCTGGGGATCGCCCTCCCCGAAGCGCCCAAGCCCGTCGCCGCCTACGTGCCGTCGGTCCTGAGCGGTCCGCACCTCTACGTGGCGGGACAGATCCCCTTCCAGCACGGCAAGCTCCTTCGCACGGGGAAGCTCGGCGCGGAGGTCACGATCGAGCAGGGCCAGGAGTGCGCCCGCCAGTGCGTCCTGAACGCGCTCGCTGTGGCGCGCGAGGCGATCGGTTCGCTCGACCGCGTGACGCGGGTGGTCCGCGTCGGCGTGTTCGTCGCGTCGGTGGACACGTTCACGGACCAGCCGAAGGTCGCGAACGGCGCGAGCGACCTGCTCCTCGAGGTCTTCGGCGAGCAGGGTCGACACGCCCGCGCCGCGGTCGGCGTCAACGTGCTCCCCCTGGACGCGCCCGTCGAGGTGGAGCTTCTCCTCGAGGTCGCGCCCCGCTGATCAGGCCACCGGCGTCCTCGTGGGGGAAGCCGAGGCCTCCGTGCCGCCGTGGAGCACCGCGAGCGCGAGGTTCGCGCCGTCCGGGACCTTCTTCGCGATGTACTCGTCGGTCTTCGCGGCCTCCTCGCGCGTCGTCGGCTCGCGGTAGTTCATGGTGAGCCAGACGTCCGCGAAGCGGTCGACGACGTCCGAGTTGAAGCTCTCGCGGTGCATGATGAGCACCTTCGCGGTGAGCTTCTCGTCGGTGAGCCAGTAATACGATTCGCGGCCGCGGTTCTCGCGGCCCACGACGCCCACCTCCACCATCTTGCTCAGGTGGAACGAGAGCGTGGAGGGCGAGATCTCGACGTATTGCAGGATCTCCTTGTGCGTGAGGCGAGGCTGGAAGAGCAGGAGGATCGAGACGCGGCGCGGGACGTCGTGCCGGAGCACGCTGATGATGTCCTTCTCCTTGCGGCCGATGAGGTGCTTCACGAAATAGCGGTTGAACTTGCCGTCCTTCTTCACGACGATGAGCTCGTTGCGCTCCATGTAGTTCAGGTGGTAGAGGACCTGGCCGAAGGGAAGGCCCACGGCGCGGTGGACCTTCCGGAGGTGGGCGCCCGGCGTTGTCTTGATGTAATCGTAGATGGCGCGCCGGGTGTCGAGCTGCAGCGCTTCTTCCTTGTTCTTCACTCTGCGTTTTCCCCCGTGCGACGCGGACCCAGCCGCGTGGACCGACGGCCCCCATGCGCACGCTAAGGGTTTCTCCGACGGTCGCCGGAAGAACCTCGGCGGTCGGGCGGGCATCGCGGCATCCGCGTCGTCGCCGCGACGGCTCCGGGCCGCCCGGGTCGCCTCCGGAGCGGCCTGCGGCCACGCGGCGTCGGAAAGGCCGCGGCGAAAAGCGAGGCGGAAGGGGCGACCTCGCAGGCCGCCGAGCGCGGCGACGGGCGGTCGCGCGGCCTCGCGGGAGCCGCGGCGGACCGCGCGCGCCGACCTCTGTAAGCTTTTTAACGGACCCCGGGCTACAAGGCCTCCGTGGGTGTCGACGAGCAGATCCTTTCCATCGAGGAGGAGCTGAAGAAGACCCTCTACAACAAGGCGACGTCGCACCACATCGGGAAGCTCAAGGCGAAGCTCGCGAAGCTCAAGGAGGAGAAGGAGAAGCGGGCCTCGGGCGGGGGCGGCGGCGGGCCCGCCTACGCCGTGAAGAAGAGCGGCAACGCCTCGGTCGCGCTCGTCGGCTTCCCGAGCGTCGGCAAGTCGACGCTCCTCAACAAGCTCACGGGGACGGAGAGCGAGGTCGCGGCGTACGAGTTCACGACCCTCACGTGCATTCCCGGGATGCTCACCTACAAGCACGCCGAGATCCAGATCCTCGATCTTCCGGGGCTCATCCGGGGCGCCTCCGGCGGCAAGGGGCGCGGGCGGGAGGTCATCGCGGTCGCGCGATCCTCGGATCTCATCCTCCTCGTCGCCGACGCGTTCAACCCCGAGCAGATCTTCGTCATCGTGGACGAGCTCTACCAGGCCGGCATCCGCCTCAACCGCGCGCCGGCCGACATCAAGCTCTACGTGTCGCGCCAGCGCGGCGGCATCAACGTGAACTTCACCGTCCCCCAATCGAAGGGGCTCGACGAAGAGGTCGTCAAGGACATGGTGAAGGAGTACGGCATCGTGAACGCGGACGTCGTGATCCGCCAGGACGCGACGCAGGACGACCTCGTCGACGTCCTCGCCGGAAACCGCGTCTACATCCCCGCCCTCGTCGCGCTCAACAAGGTCGACACGCAGGACCCGGACTACGTCAAGCAGTCCATCCGCATGTTCAACGAGCGCCAGTGGCCCGTGGTGCCGATCGCGGCCGCGAAGGAGTTCAACCTCGAGGCCTTGAAGGACAAGATCTACGAGGAGCTGAAGTTCATCCGCGTCTTCATGAAGCCGCAGGGCGGCGAGGCCGACATGGAGGAGCCGCTCGTCATCAAGAGCGGGTCCACGGTCGGAGACGTGTGCGACAAGCTCCACCGCGAGTTCCGCGGCAAGTTCCGCTACGCGCTCGTCTCGGGCCCGAGCGCGAAGTTCGAGAACCAATCCGTCGGCATCGACCACGCGCTCGCGGACAAGGACGTCCTCACGCTCATCCTGCGCCGCTGAGCCTCAGAAATCGAAGAGGTTCCGCTGCCGCTTCGCGTCGTCCTTCGCGTCGGCCTTCTTCGGCGTCTCCTTCGAAGCGGCGTCGGGCTTCTCCTTCGAGGCGGCCTTCGCGGGGGTCTTCGCGGTCTTCGCGGGGACCTCCTCCTCGTCGTCCTCGTCGGTGGCGACGGGCGCGATCGCCTCGTCCTCCTCGTCCCCCGCATCCTCCGCTTCGTCGGATTCGTAGCCCGCGAAGGCGCGGGCCGTTTCCCGCGGTTTCGCCTCGAGCCGCTTCGAGGCGGCCTCGTGGATGGCCTTCACGCGCGCCGTCGTTTCCCGGGCTTCGAGCAGGAACGCGATCTCGTCCTTCTCGAGCTCGAACTCGGCCGCGACCCATCCGGCGAATTCGTCGTCCTTCTCCATGAGGGCGCGCAGGAACGGGAACATGCTCTCGCGCGCCTGCCGGGGCGACGTGTGCACGCCCATCGCGACCTTCCCCGCGACGCGCTTGCGCAGCTCGCGCATGCCTTTCGAGGCAGACTGCTTGCGAAGCCAGCCGGGGAACTGGAAGCGCGCCGAGGCGGGTTTCGCGACCTTGGCGACGGCGACGCCGGCGGTCATGAGCTCGCCCGCGTAGGACCAGAGGCCATAGTGCTGCCGGCGCGACACGCGGCCGAGGAAGATGTCCGCGCGCGCGAGGATCGCGAACGCGTCGAGCCGGTCCGCCGGGTCGAGGTAGAGAACGGGGATGTTTTCGTCGATCCAGAGCGAAACGGACTCGGGCGTCTCGTCGAGCGTCCAAAGCGTCTTGCGCGCCTCGTCGAGGTTGCGGCCGAGGAACACCTTGCCGAGGAGGCCCCAGACGTCGCCCGTCGTGTCCCGGCGGCCGAGGGCCTCGACGTCCGCGACGAGGAGCCTGGTGCGCCCCATCGCGAGCGCCTGGAGATCGTTCACCGCGCTCCGCATGTCGCCGCCCGAGCGCTCGGCGATGAGCTTCAGCGCCTCGGGCTCGACCGCGACGTTCTCGGCATCGGCGATCCGCTTGAGCGCGGCCGGGATCGAGGGCCGGTACACGCGGGTGAACTTGATCGTGCGCGCGAGCGTCTTGAGCGCGCCCGCCTTCCGCGTGAGTTCGTAGAGATCGTTCGCGATGAGGACGATCGGCTGCTTCGTGACGCGCAGCGTGTCGAGGATGGCCTTCATGCCGCCGCGGTCCTCGCGGCCGAACAGGTTGTCGGCCTCGTCGAGGAGCACGAGCTGGCGTCCCTGCTTCGCGTCGCCCGTCGAAAGGATGCTTGCGTTCACCGCGCCGGAGGTCGCGATGCGTCGGATGACCTCCTCGTTGCGCTGGTCGGAGGCATTGAGCTCCACGACGCTCCATCCGCGCTCGGCGGCAAGCGCGTGGGCGGCCGTCGTCTTCCCGACGCCGGGCTCGCCGGCGAGGATGACGCCCCGCTCGGCGGGCGGCGTGCCGGAGGCCCACGCGTCCGCCCACGCGTTGAGCTCCTCGAGGGCCGACTTGTTGCCGACGATGTCGGCGAGGCGGCGGGGCCGGTGCTTCTCGGCCCAGTCGAGCGCGGCGGTCGCGGCGGCCACGCGGCGCGAACCGCCTCGCCGCCCATAGCCCTTTGGGGCCCCTCAGGCCGCGGCGGCGTCGAGGCGTTTCACCGCGCGCCTCACGAGGACCCAGGCGCCCGCGGCGAGCGCGATCGCGAGCGCGAGCGAGGCGAGGGTCGAGGCCACGGCGAGGGCGTTGAATACGCCGTGGGCGAGGACCGCGGCGGCATACCACGGCACGATGAGGATCGCCGGGGCCTTCTCGTAGCGCCACGCCCAGATCGCGCGGCCGACGAGGCTCGTCGCGGAGGCGTGGAGGAGCGCGGTCGCGACGGAACGGAGCGCGACGGTCGCGACGAAGGCGCCTAAGGAGCCCGTCGCGAGGACCGCGCCCTCGACGAGCACGTTCTCCACGGCCGAGAATCCGAGGCCCGCGGCGGCGCCGTAGATGTAGCCGTTCTCGGGCTCGGGATCGGCGTCGCGGAAGAGGAGGAGGCCGAGCGGTTTCGTGGCCTCCTCGACGAGGGGCGCGGCGACGACGGTCACGAAGAGGAGGCTCTCGGCCGCGGGCATGGGGCGCGCGAACCACAAGGCGCCTTGGAGGAGGACAAGCGCGGCGCCGACGCCGAGGAGGCCCCCCGACACGAACGCGCGGGCGACCCTGCTCCACGGCTCGCGCCGACGGCCCTCGACCTGGCGGATGGTGATCGTCCAGAGGATCGCGGGCAGGAAGGCCGCGAGGAGAAGCCCTGCGAGGTAGACGGGCTCGAGCGTCATCGGGTCCCGGCCGGCGGGGCACGGGCCGTCCAGAGGCCGACGGCGCCGAAGCCGATGAGCGTCACCGCGATGGTGTACGAGCCGATGTCGGTCCACGAGCCGTGGACGAGCCCGACCCACAGGTAGAAGGCGACGCCCAGCAGGATGAGGAGGCCGCTCAGGACGGACCAGGCTTGGTGGCTCATGGGGATCAGGGCCACGAGAGCGGCACGGGCCATATATGGGTTTCGAGCCGGGCGCAGGCTCTTGAGGCGGCCGTCGTTTCGGGCCCGCGTGACGTGGACGCCGATCCTCGCCCTCGTCGTCTTCGGCGGGACGCTCGCGGCCCTCACGTTCCCGTCCCTCCCGCGCCTCGGTCGCCGGGCGGCCGAGCGCGCCTTCGGTCCGGCCCGCGTCGCGCGCGTGACCTTCCTCTTCGCGCGCCCCGGCCTCGCGGTCGCGGGCGCCGGGCTCATGCTCCTGGCGGGCGCCGTCGCGCCCGGGGCCGCCGTCGCGGCCGTCGACCGACCCACGCTCGCGCTCCTCTTCGGCATGATGGCGCTCGTGGCGGGCCTCGAGGTCGCGGGTTTCTTCGGCTGGACCGCCGCCGCGATCGTGCGCCGCGTGCGCACCGCGCGCGGCTTCCTCCTCGCGACCATGGCGCTTGCGGCGGGCCTCTCCGCGCTCGCGCTCAACGACGCGGTCGTCCTCCTCCTCACCCCGGTCCTCGTGCGCGCCTGCCGCGCGATGGACCTCCCGTGCTTCCCGTTCCTCGCGGCCGAGGCCGTCGCCGCGAACATCGGCAGCCTCGCGACGCCCGTCGGCAATCCGCAGAACGCCGCGATCGCCCTCGCAAGCGGGATGTCCTTCGCGCGCTTCGTCGCCGTCCTTGCGCCCGCCGCGCTCGTCGCCCTCGTCCTCGCCGCGCTCGTCGCGCTCGTCTGGTTCCGCCGCGTCCTCGCGCGGCCCGTCCGGCGGGTCGAGCCCGCCTTCGAGCCGCTCGATCGACCGCTCCTCGCGCTCGCGCTCGGCGTCCTCGCGCTCGTCCTCGCGGGCTTCGTCGTCGCGCCCGCGGGGTTCACGCTCGGCGACGTCGCGCTCGCGGGCGGCCTCCTGCTCCTCGTCGCCGCGTGGGCCGGGGCCCGCGTCCCGCCCGCGCGTCTCCTCGCGCGCGTCGACTGGGGCATCCTCGCCCTCTTCATCGGGCTCTTCGTCCTCATGGCGGGCTTCCGCGACGCGGGCCTCCTTGCGGGCTTCGAGGGCGCGCTCGCCGCGATGCGGCCCGACACCGTCCCCGGCCTCGCCGTCGTGACGGCCGTCCTCTCGAACCTCGTCTCGAACGTCCCCGCCGTGCTCCTCCTCGCCCCCACCGCCGCGGCGCAGGGGGGCGACCTCCCGTGGCTCGTCCTCGCGACGGCCTCAACGCTCGCCGGCAACGCGACGCTCGTCGGCGCCGCCGCGAACCTCATCGTGGCGGAAGCCGCGCGCGGCCGCGGCGAGGACGTGGACGCGCTGCGCTTCCTCGCGTTCGGCCTTCCCGTGACGCTCGTCACCCTTGCGGCCGCGCTCGCGGTCGTCCTCGCGCTCGCGTGACCGGAGCGAAAACCCCAAGACGCCGGGGCGGCCTCGACGGAGCGTGCGCGACGCTCCCCGGTTCCTGATTCTTCTCGTCCCCGTCCTCCTCCTCGCGGGCTGCGCTTCGCCGCCCGCGGCGGATTGCACCGACGTGATGGTGCGCGCGAACGTCGAGGACGCGTGGGACTTCGACCGCGCCGCCGCCGAGCGCGCCTTCAACGCGACGGACCTCGCCGCGAACTGGACGGGCTTCTCGTACCTCGTGACCTTCGGGCCCTCGTGGAACGCGACCGCGCGCGACCACGAAGCCATCGTCGGACCCATCGCGGACGGCGACGCGACCGCGATCCAGGTCAACCGCGTGCGCGGCCTCCTCCCGCAGTACACGCCCGAGGTCGAGACCCAGACCGAAGCCGCCGCCGCCACCCTCGCCGCCCTCCGCGGCGCGCTCGTGGCGCAGGGCATCCCCCTCGACACCGAGCGGCCCGTCTCCACGAACTACAAGCAGGAATGCGACTGAGCGCGCCGAGCCTCGGGTCTCGGGCCCGGGTTTCGGGTGCCGGGTGTCGGGACCGGGAGCCGGGGTCCGGGCCCGGGTTTCGGGTGCCGGGAC